>NZ_RZQA01000659.1:0-3720 GCF_004022915.1 Mesorhizobium sp. M7A.F.Ca.US.006.04.2.1 | reverse complement strand
GCTCAAGGGCTCGCGATGCCGCGAGCAAATTCTCGGCATAGTTTCTGGGATCAAAAACAATGAACGCCGATGCCGGTGGCGCTGACAGTGCAACAGCGGCAACAAGGGCACCGGCGGCGGCTATGCGGCGGATGCGGTGACGTGCAGGAACGGACTTCATGGAGAAACCTCCTTTGCGGATTGGTCGATGACGTTGGTCAGATCGGGGATGAGGTCGGCCGCCCAGGGAAGACCCCGATCGGCAAGCCAGGCCTCGAGGAAATGGTCTCGGCCTGCCTCAGCGATTATCCGATCAATCGCCGCCTGGTCGGACTTCGAGGACGCAGCGCAAAGCGCCAGCGCGATCGGACCGAGGCCTAATTCGAACAGCCGGTTCCCGCGCCGCGACTGGCAGTAGTAGTCGCGCTTGGGCATCGCTCGGGCGACGATCTCGATCTGGCGATCGTTGAGACCGAAGCGCCGGTATATCTCCGTGATCTGTGGCTCGCTCGCGCGCTCATTCGGCAGGAACAGCCGTGTCGGACAGCTTTCGACGATGGCCGGCGCGATCAGGCTGCCGTCGATGTCGGAGAGCGACTGCGTGGCGAAGATAACGGAAGCGTTCTTCTTCCTCAGCGTCTTCAGCCATTCGCGCAGCTGATCTGCAAAGCCGCCATCATCGAGGCCCAGCCAGCCCTCATCGATGATCAGCAGTGTCGGCCGGCCGTCCATTCGCTGTTCGATGCGGTGAAAGAGATAGGCAAGCACGGCCGGTGCCGCACCGGTGCCGATCAGCCCTTCGGTCTCGAACGCCTGTACGGATGTGTCACCAAGACGTTCGTGCTCGGCATCGAGCAGCCGTCCATAGGGACCGCCGATGCAATAGGGCCGGAACGCCTGCTTCAGCGACGATGATTGCAGCAGCACCGTCAAGCCGGTCAGAGTTCGTTCCTGAACCGGGGCGGAGGCCAGTGATGTCAGTGCTGACCAGAGATGTTCCTTCACCTCCGGCGTGACGGGGACGCCTTCGCGCAGAAGAATGTCGACAAGCCAGTCGGCTGCCCAGGCGCGTTCGGGAACGTGGTGGACGCGGCCAAGCGGCTGAAGCGAAATGGTGTCGATGTCGTCTGACAGATCCGCCAGGGTCAAAAGGGCAAGCGGATCGTGCGCTCCCTGCCCGTTCGACGCACTGCTGCCGAGATTATGCCAGTCTCCCGCCATGGCGAGCATTGCCGCGCGGATCGAACCACCAAAATCGAAGGCAAAGATCTGGCTGTTCCCGTAGCGCCGGAACTGCAGGGCCATAAGTGCCAGCACGACCGACTTGCCCGCGCCCGTCGGACCCACGACAAGGGTGTGACCGACATCGCCGACATGAAGGCTGAAGCGGAACGGCGTCGCGCCTTCAGTCCTGGCGAAGAACAGCGGCGGTGCGCGAAAATGCTCATCCTCAACCGGTCCCGCCCAGACTGCCGAGAGCGGGATCATGTGGGCGAGGTTCAGCGTCGATAGTGGCGGTTGGCGGACGTTCGCGTAGACATGGCCGGGAATGCTGCCGAGCCAGGCTTCGATGGCGTTGATCCTCTCGGCGATGCATGTGAAATCCCGCCCCTGGATGACTTTCTCGACCAGGCGGAGTTTCTCGTCCGCGATCGACGGATCGGCATCCCACACAGTGAGCGTCGCCGTGACGTAAGCCTGTCCGATCTGGTCGGAGCCGAGGTCCTGCAGGGCCGCGTCCGCATCGGCTGCCTTGTTTGCCGCGTCGGTGTCGACCAGCACGGATGCCTCGTTGGTCATCACCTCCTTGAGGATCGCGGCGACGGACTTCCGCTTTGCGAACCACTGCCGGCGGATCTTCGTCAGCAGCCTGGTCGCATCGCTCTTGTCGAGCAGGATCGCCCGCGTCGACCAGCGATAGGGGAAGGCAAGCGCATTGAGATCGTCGAGGACCCCCGGAAAGGTAGTGGTCGGGAACCCGATGATAGTCAGCGTGCGCAGGTGGATGTCGCCCAGTCGCGGCTCCAGTCCACCGGCAAGCGGCTGGTCGACCAGAAGTGCATCGAGATGCATCGGTGTTTCCGGAACCCGGACACGATGACGCCTGGTCGAGACCGTCGAGTGCAGATAGGTCAGCGTCTCGCCGTCGGCGAGCCATGCAGCCTCTGGAACAAAGCCTTCGAACAGATCCAGCACACGGTCGGTACGGTCGACAAAGCTCTTCAGCAGTTCCCGGGGATCGACGCCGCTCCTTTCCCGGCCTTCGTAAAGCCAGCTCTCCATCCGCGAGAGGTCCTCGGCCGGCGGCAGCCAGACGATGCTGAGAAAATAGCTGGTCTCGAACAGCTCTCCGTCCGGCTGGCGACCGCTCCACTGCAACGGGCCTCGGCCGCTCCTGCTCTCGAACTGCTCGCGCCGTTCGATGTCGAGAAGCGCAGATGCAGAATCGGGGAACCGGCTGTCAGGATAGTCGGTGGCCGGGTTGCGCTGCGCTTCGACGAAGATCGCCCAGCCAGAGCCGAGACGGCGGAGCGCGCCGTTCAGCCGCGCAGTCGTACCGACCAATTCGGCCGGCGTAGCGGAGTCAAGATCGGGGCCCCGAAAACGGGCGGTTCTCTGGAATGATCCATCCTTGTTAAGCACCACGCCCGGTGCAACAAGTGCCGCCCAGGGCAGGTAGTCGGCCAAACTGGACGGGCGTCTACGGTATTCGGCGAGGTTCATCATGAGAAAAGCCTCTCAGCATCCAAAATGCGCGGGATAGCGAAGGTGCCGGCGAACGACGTCGACGAACTGCGCATCGCGCTTGGCCGCCCAGGCGGCGGCGAAATGCCCGATCGCCCAGATGACAAGGCCAACGATCCAGAGCATCAAACCCAGGCCGACCGCACCGGCCAGCGTGCCGTTTGCGATGGCGACCGCACGCGGCGCGCCGCCGAGCAGGATCGGTTCGGTGAGCGCTCGATGCACGGGTGCGAAAAACCCGCGGACTTCGTCGTCCATCAGATCAGCGCTCCGCCGCCGAAAGAGAAGAACGACAGGAAGAACGAGCTCGCCGCGAAAGCGATCGACAGTCCGAACACGATCTGGATCAGGCGCCTGAAGCCTCCGGACGTGTCCCCGAAGGCGAGCGAAAGGCCCGTGACGATGATGATGATCACCGCCACGATCTTGGCGACCGGTCCCTCGACAGATTCGAGGATCTGCTGAAGCGGTTCTTCCCACGGCATGGAAGAGCCCGCGGCGTGGGCAGGCGCGATCATCATCGCGGCGACGGCAATCGTTGCTGAGATTGGGAGCGCCGCACGAACCTTGCGGATGGACGATGACGTGAAGCGGATCTGATTCATTCTGGAGCTCCATGAGGGATTGGGGATTGGCGATTGATTTGGTTGTCGAGCTTGGCTTCGAGCGTGCGGTAATCGCCGGTGTCGGGATCCAGCCCTTCCACCCAGGCGATCTCCACGAGGCGACGCCCAGCGCCCCGGCCAGCAAGGACCGCGATGAGGTCGATGGTTTCGGCAATGAGCGCGCGTGGGACCACGACGACGGCCTCCTGAATGAGCTGCTCGAGACGGCGCAGTGTGCCAAGGGCGGAACTGGCATGGATGGTGCCGATGCCGCCGGGGTGGCCGGTGCCCCAGGCTTTCAGCAGATCAAGTGCCTCGGCGCCGCGCACTTCGCCAATCGGGATGCGGTCGGGGCGAAGCCGCAACGACGACTTCACCAGATCGGACAGGG
>NZ_RZQA01000658.1:0-3730 GCF_004022915.1 Mesorhizobium sp. M7A.F.Ca.US.006.04.2.1 | reverse complement strand
AGTCGAGGATGTTGCGAACCTCGGCGGCGCGGAACGAATAGATCGATTGCGCATCGTCGCCGACCACCGTCAGCCCGGCGCCGTCGGGTTTCAGCGCCATGAGGATCGAAGCCTGCAGGCGATTTGTGTCCTGGTATTCGTCGACCAGCACATGGTCGAAACGCCCGCCCAGATGCGCTGCTATCTCGGGCTCCGCCGCCATCTGCGCCCAGTAGAGCAGCAAATCGTCGTAATCGAGCACGTTTTGCGCCTGCTTGGCCTCGACATAACCGGCGAACAATTCTTTCAGCTGCTCCGCCCAGCCGGCGCACCAGGGAAAGGCGGAACCCAACACCTCGTTGAGCGGCGCCTGCGCGTTGACGGCGCGCGAATAGATGGCAAGGCAAGTGCCCTTGGTGGGGAAGCGCGCTTCCGTCTTCGAGAAGCCGAGCTCGTGGCGGACCAGATTCATCAGGTCGGCGGAATCCTCGCGATCATGGATGGTGAAGGCCGGGTCGAGACCGATCTCCAGCGCATAGTCGCGCAACAGCCGCGCGCCGATGCCGTGAAAGGTGCCGGCCCAGGTCAGCGCATCGGTGATGACGGCTGCATCGCGGCCGAGCACCTCGCCGGCAATACGCTCGACGCGTCTGGCCATTTCGGATGCGGCGCGGCGCGAAAACGTCATCAGCAGGATGCGGCGCGGGTCGGCGCCCTTGACGATCAGATGAGCGACGCGATGCGCCAGCGTGTTGGTCTTGCCAGATCCGGCGCCGGCAATGACCAGCAACGGGCCGGCAATCTGACCGGCGCCGTGCTCGACGGCCTGGCGCTGGGCATCGTTCAGCCGCGCGAGATAGGCAGGCTGGACGGTCGGTTCCCGAAAGGTCGAATCAGCGGTGGCGAGGTTCATCGCCCATCAAGCATCGTTTCTGCTTTGTTCGCAACATCGATACGGGCACACCTAACCCATGCAGGACTGGGGCCGGTCTGAAGAGAAGGGATCGCGGCTAGCGTTGCGGATCGACACCCATGTCGGCCGACTGCCGTCGCAAGGTCTCGCGATCAGGTTGCGACGGCGGCAACAGCAGCGGGTCGACCGTATCGGGCACGTTTTCGACCATCTTCCTGGCGATGCGATAAGTGACATAGGCGAAGGCGCCGGCGACGAGCAGACGGAACATGGTGCAAAACTCCTTTGGAGCAGAACCAACCGTGGAAACAGCCTTTGGTTCCCTTGCCAATCGTCCACGCGCGCAGTCGAAGATGGAGGGCGGTTTCGCCGGCGCTCCCGATGCATTCTCGAGGCAACCGGAGGCGGAACTTGGCCTTTGCGAGGCTCGCGTGCTGCCGCAACCCGCTGTGGCGTCCCGGACGAACTTTTGGAGAAGAAGGCCGGCGCCGCTTGGGAGGAGTGAAGCGCCGGCCAAGCGGATAATTAGGTCCGCCGCACAGTAAGGCTAGCTGAGTCTTTCCCTTGCGTCATCGGAACATTGTTTTTGTTAACAGCGTATCTGCCCGCGACTCTACCCATATCCGGCTCGCGATACGCATGTTTGACAATCGTGACGCCGCGATCATCTCCCGGCCGCGAGCCTTTGCCTGACCAGCGCGACATGGAAATTCGCGCCGAACAACAGCCCCTCATCGTCGAAGTCGTAGCTGGAATTGTGCAGCGGCGCCGAACCCTCGCCATTGCCGAGGAAGGCGAAGCAGCCCGGCACATGGTCGAGGAAGCGGGCGAAATCCTCGGAGGCGGTCATCGGCTCGCGGGCGACGGCGATGTTGCCGGGTTCGAAGACGCCTCTGGCGGCGGCGAATGCGGCATCGACCAGTTCGGCATCGTTGCGCAGCGGCACGAACTCCCTGCTGTACTTGACCTCGGCGGTGACATTATAGGCGGCGGCGATGCCCTCGGCGAGAATGCGCATCTGCCGCTCGATCTCGGCGCTGACCTCGGGACGGAAGCTGCGCGCATCGCCGAGGATGCGGGCAAGACCGGGCAGAGCGTTGCGGGTGCCGTCGGTGATCAGCTCGGTCACCGAAACCACGGATATGTCGGCCGGACTCAGCCGGCGCGAGACGATGGTCTGCAGATTGGTGACCAGCGCGCAGGCCGCGACCAGCGTCTCGTTGCCCGCATGCGGCCGCGCGGCATGGCCGCCGAGCCCCTTGAGCACGATCTCGAAGTTGTCCTCGGCCGACATCATGGGTCCGGCACGGGTCTCGAAATGCCCGATCGGCAGGCCGGGCATATTGTGCAGGCCAAAGATCTCGTCAAAGGGAAAGCGCTGCATCAGCCCATCGTCGAGCATGGCGAGCGCGCCCCTGCCCCATTCCTCGGCCGGCTGGAAGACGAAGCGCACGGTGCCGTCGAAACCGCCCTCACCGGCCAGCAGCTTTGCCGCGCCGAGCAGCATGGTGGTGTGGCCGTCATGGCCGCAGGCATGCATGATGCCGGGATTGCCGGACCGGTAAGATGCGTCCGATTGTTCTGATATGCGCAGCGCATCCATGTCGGCCCTCAGCGCAATCGCCCGGTTGCCGCTGCCGCGCTTCAGCGTGCCGACGACACCGGTGCCGCCGACGCCTTCGGTGACATCGTCCAACCCAAATTCACGCAGTTTGGCGGCGACGAAGGCGGCGGTGCGCTTCTCCTCGAAGCCGAATTCCGGGTGTGCATGCAGATCGCGCCGCCAGAAAATCATCTCCTGCTTCAGCGCGTCGCGATCGAGTTCAGACATTCTTCTGCCCCTTCTGCTTCTGCCCCTTCTGACCTACTTTGCCAGTTGCGCGGCCACATCAAGCAGGATGTTGGCGCCGGCAACAAGCTCTGCGTCATCGGTGTGTTCGCGAGGACTGTGACTGATGCCGCCAACGCTCGGCACGAAGATCATCGCCGCAGGCGCGATACACGCCAGCATCTGCGCGTCGTGGCCGGCGCCTGATGTCATGCGCCTGACCCCGAGGCCACGGCGTTTCGCGGCGGCCTCGATTTGTTCGACGATGCGCAGGTCGAAGATCACCGGTTCGAAGCGGGCCAGTTGCTCGACCGAAACCGTCACGTTCTCAGCGGCGGCAAGCTGCTCGAGATGGGCGGCAAGCGCCGCTTCCGCCGCCTGCAGGCGCTGTTCGTCGGGATCGCGCAGATCGACGGTGAAGACCGCGCGCGAAGGGATGACATTGATGGCATTCGGCTCGAAGCGGATCGTGCCGACGGTGGCGACGGTCGGCGCGTTCGAGGCTTTGGTCCGGTCGAGCAGGAAGGTGATGACCCGGGCGGCGGCGTGGCCGGCATCGTTGCGCATCGACATCGGCGTGGTGCCGGCATGGTTGGCGACGCCGTCGATGGTGATGCGCTGCCAGGAGATGCCTTGCAGATTCTCCACCGCGCCGACCGGCAAGCCTTCGCGCTCCAGCACCGGCCCTTGCTCAATATGCAGTTCGAGATAGGCGTGCGGCGTGAGGAAGCCGGGCTCCCGGTCGCCGGCATAGCCGATGCGGGCAAGCTCCTGACCGAGCACGCTGCCGTCGGTGCCGACGGCCGCCAGCACCGTTTCGGCATCGATGCCGCCGGCGTGGACCAGCGAGCCCATCATGTCGGGTGTGTAGCGTACGCCCTCCTCATTGGTGAAAGCGGCGACCGCGACCGGGCGCGACGGCGAAAAGCCTGTCGCCTTGAGCGTCTCGATCACTTCCAGCCCGGCAAGCACCCCGTAGCAGCCGTCATAAATGCCGGCATCGATGACGG
>NZ_RZQA01000657.1:0-3732 GCF_004022915.1 Mesorhizobium sp. M7A.F.Ca.US.006.04.2.1 | reverse complement strand
GGGCATGAGCGGTGACGGGTCGGTATCCTGTTCGACCTGCCACAAGATCGACCGCCAGTTCCAGGACGACCTGCCGCAGGCGGTCGGCGTCGGCCACACCAACCGGCGCACCATGCCGCTGGCGGGCGTGGCGCACGATCCCTGGTTCTTCTGGGATGGCCGTCGCGACAGCCTGTGGGCGCAAGCGTTGACGCCGCTCGAAAATCCGCTGGAGCAGGCGGGAAACCGCGCTGCCTACGCGCATTACATCAAGGCGCGCTTCGGCGAGCGCTATGAGCGCATTTTTGGGCCGCTGCCCGATTTTTCCGGCATGCCGTTGAATGCCAGCCCACTTGGAAACGATGCCGAGAAAGCAGCCTGGCATGCCATGAGCAGCGCGCAGCGCGACGCCATCAACGGTGTCTTCGTCAATATCGGCAAGGCGATTGCCGCCTTCGAACGCTCGATAGCGCCAGCGCCAGCGCGCTTCGACCGCTTTGCGCTGGACCTCGCCACCGGTGCCGAGCCGAAGGGCGATGCTGTCTTTTCCAAACAAGAAATCCTTGGGCTTAAACTGTTCATCGGCAAGGCCAATTGCGTGACCTGTCACAACGGCCCGCGCTTCACCGACAACAGCTTTCACAACACCGGCGTGCCGCCTGTTGCGGGCCTGCCGCCGGATCGCGGCCGCATCGATGCCGTGCACCAAGTCGAGGCCGACCCGTTCAACTGCCTTGGCGCCTATCGGGACGGCGAGGTTGCCGCCTGCGGCGAACTGCGCTTCATGGTCAAGAATGCGCCACAACTCATCCGCGCCTACAAGACGCCGTCTCTGCGCGGTGCGGCAACGCGACCGCCCTATATGCATGCGGGGCAGTTTTCGTCGCTCGACGAGGTCGTGGCGCATTATGCGAAGGCCGCGCCCAGCGTCGAAGGGGTATCAGAGGTTCACCCGTTGGAGCTTTCAGACCGAGAACGCGCTGCTCTGGTGGCGTTCTTGAAGACGCTTTCGGAGTGATCTACCGGTCCTTCACGGTCTCCATCGCTACAAAGGTCGAGGTCTGGGCGACATGGGGCAGGGCCGAGATGCGCTCGCCGAGGACGCGGCGGTAGGCGGCGATGTCCCTGGTGCGGACTTTCAGCAGATAATCGAAGCTCGACGCCATCATGTGGCACTGTTCGATCTCCGGCACAGCCTGTACGGACCGGTTGAAGGCGTCGAGCGCGGCGGATCTGGTGTCGGACAATTTCACCTGGACGAATGCGACATGGCCTTCGCCCATGCGCTCGCGGTCGACGATCGCCTGGTAGCCTCTGATATAGCCGTCCTTCTCAAGCCGCTTCACCCGCGCCTGCACCGGCGTCTTCGACAGGCCGACCTTTGCGGCCAGTTCTGACATGGAAAGCCGGCCGTCGCTTGCAAGTGCGGCCAGGATATTCCGATCTATGCGGTCCAATTGGTCTTCTGTCATCGAAATCGCAGTCCAAATGTCAATTATATGCCGCTAGGATAGATCGAATGACCTCCAATGTCGATTTCTTTGGACCGGCCGAAATTTTGCACTTGTGCTAGCTTGCGCCATTCGGTCCGGTGACCGCCGGCCCGATCCCCTTTGCTCGATCCACGGGACCGCCATGCCAGCGCTCGATGCCATCCGCCAGCAGATCCGCGCCAACTACCTGCCCGACGAAGACGAGGCCGTGAAGCGGCTTGCCGAGGCGACGGGGCTCTCCGGGAAAGACCGCAAGGCGATCTCGGCTCGCGCCGCCGATCTGGTGCGCGCGGTGCGCGGTTCGTCGGATCCAAGGCTGATGGAAGTCTTCCTCTCCGCTTACGGTCTCTCCACCAAGGAAGGCGTGGCGCTGATGTGCCTGGCCGAGGCGCTGCTGCGCGTGCCCGATACCGAGACGATGGACGACCTCATCGCCGACAAGATCGCGCCGCACGACTGGTCGGCGCATTCGGGCGGTTCGAGCTCCATCTTCGTCAACGCCTCGACCTGGGCGCTGATGCTGACCGGCCGCGTCCTCGACGAAGGCGAGGGCGGCATCGAGGGCACGCTGCGTTCTATGGTGCGGCGGCTGGGCGAGCCGGTCATCCGCAAGGCGGTGGCCGCCGCCATGCGCGAGATGGGCGAGCAGTTCGTGCTCGGCCGCACCATCACTGAAGCCGTCAAGCGCGGCCGGCCTATGACCCAGAAGGGTTATCTCTATTCCTTCGACATGCTGGGCGAGGCGGCCCGCACCGAGGCCGACGCCTTGCGCTATCACAAGGCCTATGCCGACGCGATTTCGTCGCTCGATTCCGGCTCCAACGGTCCTGATATCAGGCAGAACCACGGCATCTCGGTCAAGCTTTCGGCACTGCATCCGCGCTACGAGGTGGCGCAGAAGGAAGAGATGCTGCCTGTGATGGCCGAGCGGCTTTTGTCGCTGGCGCTGGCCGCGCGCCACTCGCGCATGGGTCTCAACATCGATGCCGAGGAGGCCGACCGCCTCGATCTATCGCTCGACGTCATCGAGCGGGTGCTGGCCGAGCCGGAACTTGCCGGCTGGAACGGGTTTGGCGTGGTGGTGCAGGCGTATGGGCCACGCGCGGCCTTCGCCATCGACTGGCTCTATGCGCTGGCCAAGAAATACGACCGCAACATCATGGTTCGGCTGGTCAAGGGCGCCTATTGGGACACCGAGATCAAGCGGGGTCAGACGTTGGGACTCACCGGTTATCCCGTCTTCACCCGCAAGGCCAACACCGACGTCTCCTACATGGCTTGCGCGAAGAAGCTGCTTGGCATGACCGACCGCATCTATCCGCAGTTCGCCACCCACAACGCCCATACCGTCGCCGCCATCCTGTCGATGGCTGATAATAACCGCGATTCCTTCGAGTTCCAGCGCCTGCACGGCATGGGCGAGGCGCTGCACGAGACGGTGCGACGGTCCGAAGGCACGCGCTGCCGGATCTATGCGCCGGTCGGTGCGCATTCCGATCTGCTGGCCTATCTGGTGCGCCGGCTGCTGGAGAACGGCGCCAACTCCTCCTTCGTGCACCAGCTGACCGATGAGGATGTCGAGCCGGAGGACATTGCGCGCGATCCGCTCGAGACGGTCGAAAGCCAGGGTCCGGCAGCCAATCCGGCGATTGCCCGGCCTTCCCAGATTTTTGGAGCCGGGCGTCGCAATTCGAAAGGATTCGACATCACCGACACGGTGACGCTGGCGGCGATCGACAAGGCCAGGGCGGCCTTCGCCGGGCCGGATCGCTGGCATGCCAAGCCGATTACGCGGGCCGCCGGCTATGGCAAGCAGCGTCCGATCGTCAACCCGGCAAAGCCTTCCGAAGTGGTCGGCACGGTCAGCGAAGCAGCTGCCAAGCAAGTCGCGACCGCCGTGCGCTTTGCGGTGGAAGCGCAACCGGCCTGGGCGAAGCGTCCCGTCGCCGAGCGCGCCGCCATCCTCAACCGTGCCGCCGATCTCTATGAGGCGAATGCCGTCGAGTTCTTTGCACTCGCCACCCGCGAGGCCGGCAAATCGCTGGCCGACGGCGTCGCCGAGGTGCGTGAAGCCGTCGACTTCCTGCGCTACTACGCCACCGAAGCGGCCAATGCCGAGGTGGGCACGCAGGCGCGCGGCGCCATCGTCTGCATTTCGCCGTGGAATTTCCCGCTCGCCATCTTCACCGGCCAGATCGCGGCAGCGCTCGTCACCGGCAATTCGGTGATCGCCAAGCCGGCCGAGCAGACGCCGCTGATC
>NZ_RZQA01000656.1:0-3734 GCF_004022915.1 Mesorhizobium sp. M7A.F.Ca.US.006.04.2.1 | reverse complement strand
ATGCGGCGAGCGGCAAGACGCTTTACCAGGACGGAGTGTGCGACCAGCGGTTCAGCCCGGCCTCGACGTTCAAAGTGCCGCTGTCGCTGATCGGCTATGACAGCGGGATCCTGAGCGACGAGCATACGCCGGCGTGGGACTACAAGCCGGAGTTCAAGGCGGTGAAGCGGGACCAGAAGACCGTCGATCCGGTGATCTGGGAACGGGATTCGATCGTCTGGTTCTCCCGTGAAATCACCAGTCGGCTCGGGCCGGAAAAATTGGCGGGCTATGTCTCCAAATTCGGCTACGGCAATGCCGATGTTTCCGGCAATCCCGGCAAGAATGATGGTTTGACCCAATCCTGGATAAACTCCTCGCTCAAGATCACGCCGGTCGAGCAGGTCGATTTCCTGCGCAAGCTGCTGGCCCGCAAGCTGCCTGTCTCGGCCAGGGCCTACGACATGACATCAGCCATCATCCCGACCTTCCAGGCCGGAGGCTGGACGGTGCAGGGCAAGACCGGAAGCACTAGGCTGCGCAACGATGCCGACAAGGTTCAGGATAAGCGCTCGCTTGGGTGGTTCGTCGGCTGGGCGAACAAGGATGGCCGCCAGATCGTCTTTGCGCGCCTTGTCGTCGACACCGATCGGACCGATATGCCCAAAGGCCTCAAGACCCGAGCCGCGTTCCTGAAGGACCTGCCGCTGCTCATCAAATGAAGTCTGACATTTGAGCCGGGCTTTACGGCGGCGGAATCTGTCCATAAAAGACAGCCGCTGGCGGACGCATCCGGCCTACTCTTTGCATGTCGTAACCCCAAAACCGCCCACACATTTTTGGGCGACATGCATTTCAACCACCCGCGCTCGTTTGCGGGACTGGATAGGAGATATACATGCTGAATTCCGTTTCCCTGACATTTCCCGATGGCTCCGTCCGCGAATACGACGCGGCGATGACCGGTGCGGGCCTCGCCGAATCGATCTCGAAGTCGCTGGCCAAGAAGGCGGTCGCCTATGCGATCGACGGCACCGTCCGCGATCTCAGCGATCCGCTTGGCAAATCCGGCAAGGTCGAGATCGTCACCCGCGACGACCCGCGCGCACTCGAACTGATCCGTCACGACGCCGCACATGTGTTGGCGGAAGCCGTGCAGGAATTGTGGCCGGGAACGCAGGTGACCATCGGGCCGGTGATCGAGAACGGGTTTTACTACGACTTCGCCCGCAACGAGCCGTTCACGCCTGACGATTTTCCCGTGATCGAGAAGAAGATGCGCGAGATCATTTCGCGCAACAAGCCGTTCACCAAGGAAGTCTGGTCGCGCGACAAGGCGAAGAAAGTGTTTGCCGACAAGGGCGAACGCTACAAGCTGGAGCTGATCGACGCCATTCCCGAGGATCAGGATCTCAAGATCTACGCGCAGGGCGACTGGTTCGATCTTTGCCGTGGCCCGCACATGGCCTCGACGGGGCAGATCGGCAACGCCTTCAAACTGATGAAGGTGGCCGGCGCCTATTGGCGCGGCGATTCGAACAATCCGATGCTGACCCGCATCTACGGCACGGCCTGGGCTGATCAGGCGCAGCTCGAAGCCTATCAGACGATGCTGGAGGAGGC
Organism: Mesorhizobium sp. M7A.F.Ca.US.006.04.2.1; assembly: GCF_004022915.1. NCBI lineage: Bacteria > Pseudomonadati > Pseudomonadota > Alphaproteobacteria > Hyphomicrobiales > Phyllobacteriaceae > Mesorhizobium > Mesorhizobium sp. M7A.F.Ca.US.006.04.2.1. The sequence continues at coordinate 2,132 of NZ_RZQA01000656.1, read as the reverse complement.
CGAGAAGCGCGACCACAGGAAGATCGGCCGCGAGATGGACCTGTTCCATTTCCAGGAAGAGGGGCCTGGCGTCGTCTTTTGGCACGCCAAGGGCTGGAAGATGTTCCAGAACCTGGTCAACTACATGCGCCGCCGCCTCGACGAGCAGGGCTATCAGGAGGTCAACGCGCCGCAGGTTCTCGACAAGAGCCTGTGGGAGACGTCAGGCCATTGGGGATGGTATCGCGACGCCATGTTCAAGGTGACGGTGGCCGGCGACGATACCGATGACGACCGGGTTTTCGCTCTGAAGCCGATGAACTGCCCGGGCCATGTGCAGATTTTCAAGCATGGGTTGAAGTCTTATCGCGATCTGCCTGTCAAACTTGCGGAATTCGGCAACGTCCACCGTTACGAACCATCCGGCGCGCTGCACGGGCTGATGCGCGTGCGCGGTTTTACGCAAGACGATGCGCACATTTTCTGCACCGAGGAGCAATTGGCGGCGGAATGCCTGCGCATCAACGATCTGATCCTGTCGACCTATGCTGATTTCGGTTTCGACGAAATCAGCGTCAAGCTCTCGACGCGGCCGGACAAACGCGTCGGTACCGACGAGGCGTGGGATCACGCCGAGGCGATCATGGGCGGCGTGCTGGAGACGATCAGGACACGGTCCGGCAATCGCATCAAGACCTCGATCAATCCGGGTGAGGGCGCCTTCTACGGGCCGAAATTCGAATATGTGCTGAAGGATGCCATCGGCCGCGAATGGCAGTGCGGCACGACGCAGGTCGATTTCAACCTGCCGGAGCGGTTTGGCGCCTTCTATATCGGCTCGGATTCCGAGAAGAAGCAGCCTGTCATGGTTCACCGCGCCATCTGCGGCTCGATGGAGCGCTTCCTCGGCATCCTGATCGAGAACTATTCCGGCCATTTCCCGCTGTGGTTCGCGCCGCTGCAGGTGGTGGTGGCGACGATCACGTCGGATGCCGACGACTATGCGACCGAGGTGGTGGCAAAGCTGAAGGCCGCTGGGCTGTTGGCGGAAGCGGATCTGCGCAACGAGAAGATCAACTACAAGGTCCGCGAGCACAGCCTGGCCAAGGTTCCGGTCATCCTCGTCTGCGGCAAGCGCGAAGCGGAAGAGCAGACGGTCAACATGCGCCGACTGGGCTCGCGCGACCAGGAATCGCTTGGCCTTGACCAGGCGATCGCGCAACTGACCGAGGAAGCCGTCACACCCGACCGCCGGCGCAAACGCGCGGCCTGATTGGCATAGTTTCGACCAAATGGCGGTGGAGCGATCCACCGCCATTTTCATATCCCTGTCACGCCGACCTTGTAACGAGCCCCTATGCTCAAGTTGAAATTGCGCGAACGACCCTTTCCCGAGCTTTCCTATGCCAATCCGCGCCAGCCGGCGCTGACGCGCTGGTTCATACATTCGGTCGAAGGCTTGTCGGGCCGCGACCGCTACACAGCCCTCTATGATTTCTGGCGCCGCCAGATCGTGCCGACCGGCGAACGCGTGTTCAGCCGCATGCTCGACCTGATCGACGTGCGGGTGCGGACCGCTGATCAGTGGCCGCCCGCGCAATTGCCGGACACGCCGCTGGTGATCGTCGCCAATCATCCGTTCGGCATCGGTGACGGTATCGCCGTGCTGTCGCTGGCCGAGCAGCTCGGCCGTCCGTTCCGGGTGATGATCCACAAGGATCTGCTCAGGATCCGCGAGATGGAGCCTTATTCGCTGCCGATCGACTTTTCGGAGACCAAGGATGCGCTGAAGAACAACATGGCCGTGCGCCATGAAGCGGTGCGACTGTTGAAAGAGGGCGTCACCATCGTGGTATTTCCGGCCGGCGGTGTCGCCACCGCGCCAAAGGGTTTTGGCCGGGCGCGCGATCTGCCGTGGAAGATGTTTCCGGCCCGCCTCGTCCAGGACGCCAGGGCGTCGGTCATCCCGATGCATTTTTCCGGGCAGAACGGCAGGCTGTTCCATCTTGTCAGCGGGCCGATGAACATGGCCGAGCGCGACGGCCGGGTGGCCAAGTTCGTCGGCAAGGCCTCGCTGACGCTGCGCACATCGCTGCTCATCCACGAATTCGCGCGGCTGTCGGGCAAGGCGATCGACGTGCGCGTCGGCGATG
>NZ_RZQA01000655.1:0-3741 GCF_004022915.1 Mesorhizobium sp. M7A.F.Ca.US.006.04.2.1 | reverse complement strand
GCCATGCACCGCGACCCATTCGCCCGGCTTCACCCGGCCCTGGTCGACAATGGCTCGAAACGAAGTGACGAAGCGGCAGCCGAGGCTGGCGGCGGTGGCGAATTCCATCTCGTCGGGCAGGCGCACAAGATTGGTGTCGGCATGTTCGATGGCGACATATTCGGCAAACGAGCCCCAGCCGGTGAAGCCAGGCTGTGTCTGGTGCTCGCAGACCTGGTGATTGCCCGAATTACACTCGAAGCAGCGGCCGCAGCCGACGGCGAACGGCACTGTGACGCGCTCGCCGGCCTTCCAGCGCGTGACCTGCTTGCCCGCGGCGACGACGATGCCGGCAAGTTCGTGGCCCGGCACGTGCGGCAGCGTGATGCCTTCGTCATGACCCATCCAGCCATGCCAGTCGCTGCGGCACAGACCGGTCGCCTCGACCTTGATGACGACGCCATCGGCTGCCGGCTTCGGATCAGGAACGGTCTGGATCCTCGGCGCTTCGCCGAATTTCTCGAAGACGACGGCTTTCATCGGCAACACCACCTTTCACACGGCCTGCGGGAAACGATAGCCGATTCCCTATCCGGTCAAGCGAAAATCGATTCCGCCAGCCATACTGTTCCGGTGCCGACGCTACGCAGATGACGCCTTATTCCGCGTCGATCTGGTTCTGGGGCGCCGCTTTCTGGAAGGCCGGCAGCGCCATGCAGGCGGCGTTGATGCGCGCGATCGTCGGGTAGGGCGTCAGATCGACGCCAAAGCGGGCATTGCTGGCAATCTGTGCGGCGAGGCAGATGTCAGCCAGACCCGGCGCGTCGCCATGGCAGAATGTTCCGGTCTCCGCCGACAAGGCCAGGATCTTTTCAAGCGGCTGAAAGCCCTCGTTCACCCAGTGGCGGAACCAGTTGACGACGTCCTCGTCGCCGGCGCCGAACAGCGTGCGCAGCGAGGTCAGCACGCGCAGATTGTTCACCGGGTGGATGTCGCAGGCGATCATCTGCGCCAGCATTCTGACCCGTGCCCGACCGGCCGCATCCCCTGGCAATAGCGGTGGTTCCGGGCTGGTCTCGTCGAGGAATTCGATGATCGCCAGCGATTGCGTCAGCAGCGTGCCGTCGCCGAGCACCAGCGCCGGCACCAGCCCTTGCGGATTGACCGCGAGATAGGCTGGTTCGAGGTGCTCGCCATGGCGCAGATGATGCGGGATATAGTCGTAGCTCAGCCCCTTCATCTCCAGCGCGATCCGCACCCGGTAGGAGGTGGAGGAGCGATAGTAGTTGTGCAGGACGAGTTTGCTCATGCGCTCACTTCGGCTGGCCGATGGTTATTTCGATGGTGCCGATGCCGTCGACGCCGCCGGTCATCGTGTCGCCGGGGCCAACCGCGCCGACGCCTGCTGGCGTACCGGTGAAGATCAGGTCGCCGGGCTCGAGCTCCATCGCCTCGCTGCAGATCGACACGATATCCGGTATCGGCCAGATCAGTTCGGCGAGGTCGGCATCCTGCCTGACCTTGCCGTTGACGGCGAGCCAGATGCGGCCCTTCTGTGGGTGGCCGGATTCGTGCGCTTGCACCAACGGGCTGCAAGGGGCGGAGCGGTCGAAGGCCTTCGACCAGTCCCAGGGCCGGGCGGCCTTCTTGGCCTCGTCCTGCAGGTCGCGGCGGGTGAGGTCGATGCCGACGCCGTAGCCCCAGACATGGTCCAGCGCCTTGTCGCGGGGAATGCGGAAGCCGGCTTTGCCGATCGCGGCCACCAGTTCGATCTCGTGGTGCAGATTGGCCGTCAGCGGCGGGTAGGGGATAGCGGTGCCGGAATCGACCACCGCGTCGGCCGGCTTGGTGAAGAAGAAGGGCGGATCACGCTCGTCATTGCCGAATTCGCGGGCATGCGCCGCGTAGTTGCGGCCGACGCAGTAGATACGGCGCACCGCAAAACGATCGGACGAGCCGGCAACGGCCACCGATGCGGTTGCGGGCAGGGGAAGGACGAATTCTGTCATCAAGGGTCTCTGCTTGGTTGCCGGAACATTCGACCGATTTGGGGGCCTGGACAAGGCGATTTGGTCGAGAAAGTGCCGGCGGCACTTTCCGCCGGAGATGGCGATATACTATTTGGCAATAATCTGGCCATGGTGGAGAGGTTATTCTAATCGCTCACGAACTGAAATGAACCCCATGACCGCAACCCACGATCGCGCCCGGTTTCTGATCATCGACGACCATCCGCTGTTTCGTGAGGCGCTGCACAGCGCCGTGCAGATGGCCTATCCGGAAGTCGACACGGTGGAGGCGCGCTCGATCACCGAGGCGCTCGATCTTCTGGCCGATGCCAAGCCGTTCGACCTCGCGCTTCTCGACCTCTCGATGCCCGACGTGCACGGTTTTGACGGCCTGCTGCAACTCCGGACCCGCTATCCGCGCCTGCCCGTGGTGATCGTCTCTGGTTACGAGGAGCCGAAGATCATTTCCGAAGCGCTGTCCTATGGCGCTGCCGGCTTCATCCCGAAATCGGCGCGCAAGAGCGACCTCGCCGCAGCCATCCGCTCGGTGATGGAAGGCGCGATCTATGTGCCGGAGACCTATGAAGGCCGGCCGCCGGACGCCGACAGCGCCGACCGCGCCGACATGGTGCAGCGCCTGTCGACGCTAACGCCGCAGCAACTGCGCGTGCTGCAGATGCTGCGCCAGGGCCTGCTCAACAAGCAGATCGCCTACGAGCTGCAGGTGGGAGAGACCACGGTGAAGGCGCATGTCTCGGAGATCCTGCGCAAACTCAATGTCTACAGCCGCACGCAAGCGGTGATCGAGGTGTCGAAGCTGGACAATGCGGAGTTGTTTCGCGATCAGGCTGGGTTTTGAGCTTTTACCCTCCTCCTTGTGGGGAGGGTCGATCCGCGAAGCGGAGCGGGGTGGGGGTCTGCGCCGCACCCCACCCCGGCGCTCCGCGCCGACCCTCCCCATCGAGGGGAGGGTAACCCATCATGCGCCGCGCTTTATAATGGCGGGCGAACATAGCAAATGGTGCACTGTCACCGTAATTCTGTCACCGAAATTCGTTCACCGTCAACGCTCATGACAGCGAAAGCCTCATCAGCGGGCGGGCCGCATCGCGGTGCGCGACGGCTTGAAACCCTGCGCTCTCGAAGGTCGATACATACCCACTACCCGTTGCGCTCGGCGACTTGCCGCCATCGAGCGGCATCGCCTCGATCGCCTTCGCGCCATGTCGTCTTGCGTGAGCGATGCTCGCCTCGATCAGCGTTCGCGTCATCCCGCGGCGACGATAGCCCTTGCGGACGTAGAAGCAGGAGATGAACCATGTCTCTTCCCTGCGATCTTCTGCCCCGATCCATCTTTTCTTCAGGTAAGGCACGGCTTCGATGGGCGTGATTTGGCACCACCCGACGGCCATTTCTCCATCGAAGGCCAAAAGGCCCTGAGGCACATCGCCCGATAGCGCCGCTTGCTGAAATTCGTGCCGATTCCGATCGGGCGGCTGCTTTCGGTAAGCCGGGCCGATCCTGCCATACATGCACCAGCAACGACCGACAGGCCCGCTCGCCGAAAACAGATCCACGAGTGCCGGCCAATTCTGTCGAGAAAGCGGTTCGACTCGAAAGCTCATTGCCCACAAACGCCGACAGTCGCCATCGGGTTCGGTTGCCGCGCAGCAATGTCCGCTTTCTCGTCCATCGCGACGGCGCCGAAGCGGAGCTGTTTCGCGATCAGGCCGGGTTTTGGGTTCGCCCAAAG
>NZ_RZQA01000654.1:0-3745 GCF_004022915.1 Mesorhizobium sp. M7A.F.Ca.US.006.04.2.1 | reverse complement strand
GTGCAGGCAAGTCGGCGCTGCTGTCCGAGACCGCGCTGCGCTTTTCCGCCGCCTCCGACTGGCGCGAGAACTCCGCTACGATCGACGGCTATGGCCTTTTTCGTGAGACCGTCTCGGGTTACCCGGTTCACGACGAGCAAGGCCGCATCGAAGGCCAGCTCAATGTCGATCTCGACAATGAATTGCGCGCCATCGCCAAGCTCGGCTACGAGGCCGTGCCGGAATCGGCATCATCGCCTGATGCCATTGCCGGCGTCAGCAAGCAGCCGCTGCGGCAGACCATCGATGGCAGCCTGGCCGTCGAAAAGCATCTCGGCAAGATGCAGTACACGTTGACCGGCGCGGTCTCGCACGACTTCTACGGCGACGCCAAGCTCTCGGACGGCACCTCGCTATCGCAGAAGGATCAGGACTCGACGCTCTACACGGCGACGTTGCGCACCGGCTACGAGATCTCCCCTGCCCTGACCCCCTTCACCGAAATCGAGGTCGGCCGCCGGACCTATGATCAACGCATCGACAATGAAGGCTTCGAGCGCTCGTCGACGCGACTCGGCGCCCGCGCCGGCCTTGCACTCGACATGGGTGAGAAGCTGTCGGGCGAATTCTCGGCCGGCTGGCTCAGGGAAGCGATCGACGACAAAAACCTTGATGCGATATCGGGTGCCACCGTCAACGCCGACCTCAAATGGTCACCCGAGCGCGGCACCATAATCGGCCTGACCGGGCGGACCACCGTCGAGCCCACGACCACATCGGGCGAGAGCGGCGACATCCTCTATTCCGGTCGCCTGACCGGCGAACGCCAGATTCGCGCCAACCTCACCGCCAACGCGGCTCTGGGTCTCGACTGGCGTGATTACATCGGCATCGACGGCCATGACAGGGTGTTGAGCGCCGAGGCCGGCCTGACCTGGTGGCTGAACCGCTACGCCGGCCTGACCACAAGAGTGAGGACCGAGAAACTGACCAGCAACCTGCCGGGCCGGGACTACACCGCCAACAGCATCTTCCTCGGCGTCAAGGTGCAGCGCTGAACGGCCGCACCAACGACATCCGGCCGCTCGCTAGGATGTTTTAAAACGCAGCGCCACGGCGCTCTAACGGCTTCAGCTCGTCGAGAAGCGTGCGGATGACGCCCGCCATGTTCTCGTTCATGTCGCTGCGCCACAGCGCGAAGGCAACATTGGCCTCGACAAAACCCTCCGGCGATCCGCAGTCGAACGTGCGGCCTCGATAGTGGTAGCCGTAGAAAGGCTGCTGCTTTTCCAGCTTCAGCATGGCGTCGGTGAGCTGGATCTCGTTGCCGGCGCCTTTTTCCTGACCTTCTAGGATCTTGAAGATCTCCGGCTGCAGGATGTAGCGGCCGTTGATGTAGAGGTTGGACGGCGCGGTGCCGGCCTTCGGCTTTTCCACCATCTCGGTGATACGGAAGCCGTGATGCGTGTCCTCGCCGCGGCCGACGATGCCGTATTTGTGGGTTTCGGCGGGATCGCATTCCTGCACCGCGATGATGTTGTTGCCCGTCTCCTCGTAGAGCTCGACCATTGCCTTCGTGCAGCTCTTCTCCGACTGCATGATCATGTCAGGCAACAAAAGCGCGAAGGGTTCGTCGCCGACGAGCTCGCGGGCGCACCAGACGGCGTGGCCAAGTCCCATCGGCACCTGCTGGCGTGTGAAACTGGTCTGCCCCGGCGCCGGCTGCAGCCGCTGCAGGCGGGCGAGCTGGTCGTCCTTGCCGCGCTGGGCCAGCGTGTCATAGAGTTCGAACTGGATGTCGAAATGGTCCTCGATGACGGCCTTGTTGCGACCGGTGACGAAGATGAAATGCTCGATGCCGGCCTCGCGCGCCTCATCCACCACATACTGGATCACCGGCCGGTCGACGACGGTCAGCATTTCCTTGGGGACAGCCTTGGTGGCCGGAAGAAACCGTGTGCCGAGACCGGCGACCGGGAAGACTGCCTTGCGAACTCTCTTCATGCTTTCAATTATCCGTTTGAGGGCCAGCTCCGCAATCCCCGTTTCAAGACATTTTCACGCCGGAATTGGGGATTACTGGGAAACTGAGGGGAACGTCCACCGGTAAAGCTTCGAAGCGTCTTTTCGTTCCCGGTGGCACCTATGGTAAACTAATTCCTAACCTGGTTCGGCGATGAATGGTCTTTCCTGAGACAGAGAAGGAGGAAAAGATGTCCGTTCGCAATGCCGCAAAAATTTTTACCAGCGTCATGGCGGCAGCCAGCCTATCGCTCGCTCTGCTGATGCCTGGCCCCGCTTTCGCCGATGCCGGTTTCCGGCAATGGGTCGCCGGCTTCCGCGCCACCGCCGTGCAGAGCGGCGTTTCCGGCGCCCTCTACGACCAGGCCTTCAGGAACATCAGGGATATCGATCCCGTGGTGCTGGAAAAGGCGCGCACGCAGCCTGAATTCACGGCCCCTGCCTGGGACTATTTCGACAACCGCGTCCATGATCAGTCCGTCGCCGTCGGCCAGCAGATGGCCAGGAAATGGAAGCCGTGGCTGGATCGGATCGAGGCCAGGTTCGGCGTCGACCGTTACATCCTGCTGGCCATCTGGTCGATGGAATCGAATTATGGCGAGATCCTCAAGCGCGACGACATCATGCGCAACGTCGTGCGCTCGCTGGCGACCTTGGCCTACGCCGATCCGAAGCGGGCGAAATTCGCCCGCACACAGCTGATCGCCGCGCTGAAGATCCTGCAGACCGGCGACATCGACGAAAGCCATCTGAGCGGATCCTGGGCCGGCGCCATGGGCCACACCCAGTTCATCCCGACCAGCTATCTGCACTATGCCGTGGACATGGACGGCAATGGCAAGCGAGACATCTGGAATTCGATCCCCGATGCGCTGGCGACATCAGCCAATTTGTTGAAGAAGAATGGCTGGCAAGCCGGCAAGACCTGGGGCTATGAGGTCGCCTTGCCAGCCGGAAAACTTCCCGGCGGTTCCAAGACACTGTCGCAGTGGCAGGCGCTCGGCGTCGTCAGGGCCAACGGCAAGCCGTTCAAGAACGGCTCCGACAAGGCGACGCTGAAGGTGCCGGACGGCCGCAGCGGGCCAGCCTTCCTGATGATCAAGAATTTCACGGTCATCAAGGCCTACAACAACGCCGACAAATATGCGCTGGCCGTCGGCCTTCTTGCCGACGAAATCGCCGGCTCGAGCGGTCTGGTGCAGGACTGGAAGCGGCCTTTCACCAAGCTTACTTTCGAGGAAAGACAGGAGCTGCAGAAGCGGCTTTCCCAGCATGGCCTTTACGACGGCAAGTTCGACGGCAAGATCGGCGACGGCTCGAAGACTGCCATCATGGCCTTCCAGGCCAAGGCCGGCTTGACCCAGGACGGCTATCCGAGCATGGAAGTGCTGAAGTGGCTCCGGCAGAAATAGAGCCGCCTGCGGTGCCGCGCGGCCTTCCAGGCGCGCAAAGGACACTGTAGCAATCTGGTTGGCGCGGCATTTGCCGAGAAACCGATGCGGTTTTTCGGCAGGACTGCGCCAAGGGACGGAGGAAACGATTGGCTTCGGCTGCGCGCATCGCAGGGCTTGTTCGTCGCATGCCGGTGCTCGTCCTGGCCGTGGTCGTGCTTGCCGTCGGCGTTGCTGGCGCCTTTCATGCGCCGGCCATGGCGCAGGAGCAGCAAAACCGCGGCTGGTCGTTGCGCGACCTTTTGTTTCCGCGCCGCAGCGAGCGCATTGAGCCGCCGCTGGATATCCAGAAG
>NZ_RZQA01000653.1:0-3749 GCF_004022915.1 Mesorhizobium sp. M7A.F.Ca.US.006.04.2.1 | reverse complement strand
CAGCAGCATGAGCGAGCTTCTATCCGTGAAGGACCTCAGCTGCCGGTTTACGAACACGGCCCTGTTTCGAAAGCCGCGCGTCTTCCGCGCCGTCAGCGATGTCTCCTTCGAAATTCAACGCGGCGAGATCGTCGGGGTCGTCGGTGAATCGGGATGTGGCAAATCCACCTTGGCCCGCCTGGTGCTTCGGCTGATCGAGGCCAGCGCGGGAGAGGTCCGTTTCGACGGGCAAGACATCGCCCAGCTGTCGGCGGGGAATTTGCGGCGGTTGCGCCGTCACATGCAACTGGTGTTCCAGGATCCATATTCGGCGATCGATCCTCGTTTTTCGATAAGAGATGCGTTGCTTGAGCCTTTCCGCATCCAGGGCGTGAATCCAGATTCGGCGGAGGCAGCCGTGACCTCGCTGCTGGATATGGTTGGCCTCAGTGGTGCTGTCGCCAACAGCTATCCCCACCAGTTGTCAGGCGGACAGAAACAGCGGGTCGGCATTGCCCGTGCTCTCGCGCTCAAGCCGTCCCTTGTTGTGCTTGATGAGCCGACAGCGTCTCTGGACGTCTCGGTACAGGCGCAGATCATCACGCTGTTGGACCAACTGCGTGGCGAGTTGAACCTTACCTATCTCTTCATTTCCCACGACCTCGGACTGGTCAGCTATTTCTGCCATCGCGTCCTTGTCATGTATCTGGGCCGTGTGGTCGAGGTGATGGCGAGCAACGCCAAACCTTGCCACCCCTACACGCAGGCCCTGTTCGACAGCACATACGAGCCCGACCCCAAGCAACGACGCAAGGTCGCCCGGCTTTCGGGTGAAGTCCCCAGTGGCTATGATATCCCGCCCGGCTGTTCATTCGCAGCACGCTGTCCACGCGCCACCGACCTGTGCCGCCAATTATTGCCGCCCCTGATGACTATCGCCAGCGGACAGCAAGCCGCCTGTCACCATCCCTTGATCTAGAATTGCGAGGAGCAAAATTACATGAACACGCAGGACGCCTGCTATGCTGCCCTTGAGCGGCATTTCCTGACATACACGGAATTGGCCGCAGTGCCGGTGGAGGACAATGACGAGCCCCTGATTGCGATCGGCCCCGAGTTCTCAGGCAAAGTCCTCGCCGTAGACAGTACGATGAAAGTACACACGGGAGACCAGATCTTCGTCCGGTCGCGTGTGGTCCCGATGCTGGATGTGGCGCAACGCGCGCTCCGCGAAATCGCACAGGATTACGACCTGGAGGTTGTCTGTGGCTATCGGCATCTCGATGTGCAGCGCCAGCAATTCCAGGAGCAGATCCAGCACGTGCAGCAAAGAACTCCCTCCCTGTCTGGTGAAGCGCTGAAGGAGGCGGCTCACCGTTTCTCGGCCGTACCGGAGGTAGCAGGGCACCCGACCGGCGGCGCGGTCGACGTCCGGATCATTCAATCGAACGGTCAGGCGCTCGCTATGGGCACTGAACTGGGCGAGGATTGCCCGGACACCTACGTCTTTTCGCCATTCATCAAGAGAGAGCACTGGCGCAATCGACAGACGCTCAGGTTCTGCATGCTTCGCGCCGGCTTTGCGCCATTTGACGGCGAATGGTGGCATTTCTCATTCGGGGACCGTGAATGGGCGCGCTATTTCGACAAGGACAGAGCGATCTACAGCCAGCTAAGTTTCTCCATGGATAAGGGCCCGGAGACGACCTCTCGTTGATTGCCGCTGGAACTGGAAGCCTGCTCGCCTCGGAGCGGGCTCCATCCTGTATCAACGTCCTGCGACGGCAGAACCTGTTTGCTCGCTAGCGAACCCAAAAGAGCGCCGCCGCGCCGATCCTTCCAAGGACCTGTCATGACCGCTTCCACACTGCCGTTCTCAAACCTTCGCCGTGCCGGCGATACAGTCTACCTCTCGGGCGAACTCGGCTTCGATGACACTGGAAAAATCTCCGGCGACATTGTGCAGCAAACCCAAAACGTTCTGCGGCGGATCGAGGCCACCCTTGGCACTAGTGGATTATCGCGACGCGATATCCTCTCCTGTACCTGCTACCTGGTGCGCAAGGACAATTTCTCCGCCTTCAACCAGGTGTATCGCGCTTTCTTCAGTCACCATCCGCTGCCGGTCCGTGTCACTGTGGTTAGCGAGTTGGTCGTCGACGCGCTGATTGAAATAGCTGTCATCGCGCAGGACTGTAGCGTTTGACTTGCCGATGAGTGAGTTTGCGATCCTCGGCGCCGGCATCGTCGGTGTGACGACAGCACTTGCCCTGCAAGAAGGCGGGCATGAGGTCATCATCATTGACCGTCGGCAACCGGGCAGGGAGGCAAGCTACGGAAACGCCGGGATTGTCCAGGTCGAAGTGATGGAGCCCTATGCATTTCCGCGGGCCGCGCTTGATGTACTGCGTCTGGCATTCGGGTTGGGCAACGACGTCAGGTACCATCTGGCGGCTCTGCCCTCCGCGGCACTGCCACTCGCGCTCTACTATCTCAACTCTGCCCCGATAAGATATCGGACAATTTCCCAAATCTATAGGCAGTTGATTGGCCACTGCGCCGCGGACCACGACAAGCTGATTGCCGGAGCCGGCGCAGAACACTTGTTCGTCAGACGCGGCTACATCCAGATGCATCGCGAGGCCCGTGAGCTCGATACGGACGCCGCGCAGGCGGAACGCTACAGAAAGGACTTTGGTGTTCAGTCGCGCATCTTGACCAATCAGGCGTTGAGAGGTGAGGAGCCCTGCCTGAAGAGGGATTTCGCGGGTGCCGTGCATTGGCAACAAAGCAGAAGTTGTGTTGATCCGGGCGGGCTCGTCGCGACGTATGCAGCGCTTTTTCGCCGCCGCGGCGGCACCCTGCTGGAAGAAGAAGTGCGGTCACTGACGCAGCCTGCTTCCGGCTGGCACGTCCACTTGCGGAACGGGCGGCGCCTGGCCACTGAAAACATCGTCATTGCGCTCGGTGCCTGGTCGCCATCCCTCCTCAGGCCGTTGGGCGTTTCCATGCCCATGATACGCAAGCGGGGCTACCACAGGCACTACAAAGCCGATCGCCTTCCAGGCAGGCCGTTGTTCGATGTTGCCGCCGCGGCCCTCTATTGCCCCATGAGTCAAGGGCTTCGGCTGACCACGGGCGCCGAGGTTGCCCGCTTCGCGTCGACCAAGACGCCTTGGCAACTGGCCCGAGCCGAACGTATGGCGCGCGAGGTGATCGATTTCGGTGAAGCCGTCGAGCCTGAGCCCTGGGCAGGTTGGCGGCCATGCATGCCAGACATGCTTCCGGTAGTTGGCGCCGTTCCCAAAATCCCCGGTCTCTGGTGCAATTTTGGTCACGGCCATCAGGGATTTACCCTTGGACCCACAAGCGCCCGGCTATTCTCGGAACTGGCGGGCGGCAGGGCCGAAGATCAGGTGACTCAGGCTGTATCCCCTGTGCGATATCTCTGAACAACGGGGTCGCGGCTGAGCCGGATACCGCTTAGATCGAGCCCGCTTCGCATTGGATGCGAATTCTCAAATCTCACCTCCTTCCAGATTCCGCCGGTATCACCGCGGAGCCCAGATGTGCTCCTGGGCCTCCGACCGGTCGTGTTGTCGGGGACTTCAACGAGTCACGCCCCAGTGCGATTACTTCGCCGATGCCTGCATCGCACTGAACAGATCGACCACGCTTTGCGGTGCGGCGTCGTCAAAAAACCGCTTTAGGTTCTGCTCGGTTTCTTGGGCCACCTTGCCGCTTCGTGGGAAGAGTCTCTTTTCGTAGAC
>NZ_RZQA01000652.1:0-3755 GCF_004022915.1 Mesorhizobium sp. M7A.F.Ca.US.006.04.2.1 | reverse complement strand
CTGGCGCCCGCCGCCGACAAGCTCGGTATCGACCTGATCTGGTTCGGCGTGCTCCTGGGCGTCAACATGCAGACCAGCTTCATGCACCCGCCCTTCGGCTTCGCGCTGTTCTATCTGCGTTCGGTGGCCGCGCGCGTGCCCTATCTCGATCGTCTCACCGGCAAACAAATCGCGCCGGTGACGACCGGCCAGATCTATTGGGGCGCGGTGCCCTTTGTCTGCATCCAGGTGATCATGATCGGGCTGACCATCGCCTTCCCGCAAATGGTGATGCACTACAAGGGAACGACCGTCGATCCGGGCACCATCGACTACAAGGTACCGGAGGTGCCCGGCCTGTCGCCGCTGGGCACGCCGCCGGCGGATGGAGCGGCGCCCGCTGGTGGCGCCACGGCGCCGGCCGCTCCTGACCTTTCGCAACCGCCCAGTTTCGGCGATCCGACACCGGCAAAGCCGGCAGCGCCACAGCCCGACCTGTCGCAACCGCCAAGCTTCAACTGAACCGGCATGGTCAAGACCATGAAAGCGGTGCGGCTGGAAGCAGTGGGCGACATCACGCTGCGCGACGTCGACATGCCTGACATCGGTGCGGATGAGCTACTGGTGCGCATCGAAGCCTGCGGCGTCTGCGGCACGGACCGGCATCTGTTTCACGGTGAATTTCCTTGCACGCCACCGGTGACGCCCGGCCATGAGTTTTCCGGCATCGTCGAGGCGATCGGAACATCGGTCTCGGGTTTTGCCATCGGCGATCGTGTTACCGGCGACCCCAACATAGCCTGCGGGCGCTGCGCGCACTGTCACGCGGGACAAGTCAATCTCTGCACCAATCTGTGCGCGATCGGCATTCATCGCGACGGCGGCTTTGCCGACTATCTTGCCTTGCCGCAGAAACAGGCTTTCGTGCTGCCTGCAGGCCTGAACCCCCTGCACGGTGCCTTCTGCGAGCCGCTCGGCTGTTGCCTGCACGGCGTCGACCTTGCCGGTATCAAACCGGGCAGCTCGGTGGTCGTGCTTGGCGGCGGCGTGATCGGCCTGCTCACCGTGCAGCTGGCAAGACTGGCGGGAGCCACGACCATCATTCTGTCGACCAGGCAGGCTTCGCGGCGCGCCCTCGCCGAGGACCTCGGCGCGACAGCGACGATCGATCCGACAGCCACCGATGTCATCGATGCGATCGCCGGACCGGCCGGTCTGGCGCCAGGTGGCGTCGACGTCGTCTTCGAATGCGCCGGCGTGCGAGAGACCGTCGAGCAGTCCATGCGGCTGGCCCGAGCCGGCGGCACGGTCGTCACTGTCGGCGTGACGCCGCAAGGCATGAAAGCGGAATTCGAGCCGTTCGACCTGTTGTTCCGGGAACTGAAGGTGCTCGGTTCCTTCCTCAATCCCTACACCCATCGCCGCGCCGCCGAACTCATCGCTTCCGGTGCGGTCGAGATCGACAGGCTGATCTCCAGGCCGGTGTCGCTTGAAGAAGCGCCAGCGGTGATCGCCAATCCGCCGGCGCCCGGCGAGGTCAAGGTTCTGGTGGTGCCGCGCCGCGGCTGAACCGCCGGCTTCGCCTCCCGGCATATACAGAAAAGCTCCCTGAGCGGGGTCCGCCCAGAGAGCTTTTGAGCAGAAGTCCGGCCGGCTACAGCTTGCCGTTGCGCTGCTGGACCATCATGAAGGTGTCGTAATTGTATTCGGCCACCTGTGCCCAGAGATAATGCTCCTTGCGGAAGCCCTTGATCGATTCCCAGATCTTCTTGAACGGGGCGTTGGAGGCTTCCATTTCGGTATAGACCTCGTTGGCCTTTTCGAAGCAGGCGGCCATGATCTCCTGGCTGAACGGGCGCAGTTTCGCGCCGCCGGCCACCAGCCGCTTCACCGCCGCAGGGTTCAGATAATCGTATTTCTGCAGCATGTTGGCGTCGGCCGCCTGCGCGGCAGTGTGCAGCAGCGACTTGTACGTCGGCGAAAGCTCTTCGTACTTCGCCTTGTTGAACATCAGGTGGACGGTCGGGCCGCCCTCCCACCAGCCGGGATAGTAATAATAGGGCGCCACCTTGTAGAAGCCGAGCTTCTCGTCGTCATAGGGGCCCACCCATTCGGCCGCGTCGATGGTGCCTTTTTCCAACGCCGGATAGATGTCGCCGCCGGCGATCTGCTGCGGCACGACGCCGAGTTTCTGCACCACCTTGCCGGCAAAACCGCCGATTCGCATCTTGAGGCCGGAAAGGTCGGCCACCGTGTTGATTTCCTTTCGGAACCAGCCACCCATCTGCACGCCGGTGTTGCCGCCCGGCAGGCCGAAAAGACCCTGCGTGGCGAGAAACTCGTTGAACAGGTCGATGCCGCCGCCATGGTAATGCCAGGCATTCATGCCGCGTGCGTTGAGCGAAAAGGGAACCGCCGCACCGAGCGCCCATGTCGGGTCCTTGCCCCAGTAATAATATGCCACCGTATGGCAGGCCTCGACCGTGCCGGCTGTGGTGGCGTCGGCGGCCTGCAGGCCAGGTACCAGCTCACCGGCAGCAAAAACCTGGATCTGGAAATTGCCGTCGGTGGCTTCCGACAGCATCTTCGAGAACACCTCGGCGCCGCCATAGATGGTGTCGAGCGACTTCGGGAAGGACGACGCCAGCCGCCATGTCACCTTGGGATTGGACTGGGCGATTGCAGGCGCCGCCAGCGTGGCCGCCGCCGCCGCGGCACCGACGCCGGTGACACCGGCCTTGCGAATGAATGAACGACGATCCATGAAGTTCCTCCCTTTTGGATCAACAGGCCGACGTCAGAAAATCCTCGGTTTCCGTGTCGGTTCGTTCGAGACAATACACAGGCAAGAAGTCGAGTCCAGCAGGCCGGCCCGATTTGACGGCGAAGCCCGGCTGCACTGCAACTATAGTCTAACAGGCCGTTTCGTGGCCCATGCGACACGCCGAAACTTGGCATGGAAAAATAACGTGGGATCGCCTATTTTGAAGGCAGGTATCCCTTGCCCCGATGGAACATAGAGCCAAAATGCATCAGCCGCTCGTCGCCATATCGACCGACGTCCGTCAGTTCGACAACTACACCTGGCATGCCGCCCCACAACAATATCTGGAAGCGGCGATCGCCGGCGCCGGCGTGTTCCCGGTGCTGGTGCCATCGTTCGGCGACCGGCTCGATTTCGACGAACTCCTGTCGTCGGTCGACGGCGTCATGGTCACCGGCTCGAAATCCAATGTGCATCCCTCGCTTTATGGCGGCGACGCCAGTGAAGCCAATGGCCCCTATGATCCGGCGCGCGACGCCACGACGCTGCCGCTGATCCGCCGGGCGATCGAACGCGGCGTGCCACTGCTCGCCATCTGCCGCGGCATCCAGGAACTGAACGTGGCGTTGGGCGGCACGCTCGGCACCGAGATCCAGGAGCGCGAGGGTTCGCTCGATCACCGCGCGCCGGTGAGCGAGAAGCAGGACGAACGCTTCGCCATCCACCAGACCATTTCGATCAAACCTGACAGTTGCCTGGCCGGTGTGTTCGGTGCCGGCGACATCAAGGTCAATTCGTTGCACCGCCAGGCGATCGACCGGCTCGGCTCGAAGCTGCAGGTCGAGGCCGTCGCCACCGACGGCACGGTCGAGGCGGTTTCGGTGCGGGACGCCCGCGCCTTCGCCGTCGGCGTGCAGCCGAACCGCATCGCCGAAGGCACGGAATATTTTCACCGAATTGCTGTCCGACTTGACCCAGTATTCCGGGTGCCATTGCACGCCGACGGCGAAGG
>NZ_RZQA01000651.1:0-3757 GCF_004022915.1 Mesorhizobium sp. M7A.F.Ca.US.006.04.2.1 | reverse complement strand
CGGCGCTTCGCCCTGGCAGCGCTTCACCAAGGTGACGCTGCCGTTTCTGGCGCCGACCATCGCCATCACCGTGATGTTGCGCACCATCTGGATCGCCACCTTCGCCGACCTGATCTTCGTGATGACGGAGGGCGGGCCAGCCGGCTCGACCAACACTGTGCCGGTCTACATCTATGTCAGCGCCTTCAAATCGCTGGACAAGGGCTATGCCTCGGCGGTGGCCGTGCTGCTATTGGTCCTGCTCATTGCCTATGCGATTGCGCTGATCGGTATCCGCCGCACGCTTGTGAGGCACGTCTGATGATCGCAGGACGTTCAACCTCGCAGCGCTTCTTCGGCGGCATCGGCCTCTACGCGGCAATCGCGGCTTACGTGCTCTTTGCCTTGTTCCCGATCTACTGGACGCTGAGGATCTCGGTCACGCCGGAGCGGCTGCTTTATTCCGAAGGCATCACCTTCTGGCCGTCGCACATGACGCTGCAGAACTTCGTAACCGTGCTCGAGGCCACCGATTTCCCGCGCTATTTCCTCAACAGCGTCATCGTCTCGGTATCGACGGCGGCACTGGTGACAATCATCGCCACGCTTGCCGGCTATGCCATGTCGCGCTTCACCTTTCGCGGCAAGGCAGCACTGGCGCTGATGTTGCTTTTGACCCAGACCTTTCCGCTGGTGATGGTCATTCCGCCGATCTACCGCGTGATGGGTCAGATCGGACTGATCAACAGCCTGACCGGGCTGATCATCATCTACACCGCCTTCAACACGGCTTTTGCCACCTTCCTCATGCAGTCCTTCTTCGACGGCATCCCCAAGGATCTGGAGGAAGCGGCGATGATCGACGGCTGCACGCGTGCGCAGGCGATGCGCAAGGTGATTGTACCGCTGACGCTGCCGGGCATGGGCGCCACGCTCGGCTTCGTCTTCACCGCCGCCTGGAGCGAGCTTCTGTTCGCGCTGATGCTGATTTCCAGCGACGACCAGAAGACCTTCGCCGTCGGCTTGCTCACCTTCATCGGCAAGTTCGCCGTCGATTGGGGACAGATGATGGCGGCATCCATCCTGGCGTTGATCCCGGTCTGCATCTTCTTCGCCTTCCTGCAACGCTATCTCGTCACCGGCCTGACCGCCGGCGCCGTCAAAGGATAGATCGATGGCCTCTGTTACGCTCGAGAAGGTCCGCAAGGACTATGGCGCCGTCCGCGTCCTGCACGCGGTCGACCTTGAAATCGCCGATGGCGAGTTCGTCGTCCTGGTTGGGCCGTCGGGCTGCGGCAAGTCCACGCTTTTGCGCATGATCGCCGGGCTGGAGGAGGCTTCCGGCGGCGAGATCCGCATTGGCGAGCGGCTGGTCAATGACGTAGCACCCAAGGACCGCGACATCGCCATGGTGTTCCAGTCCTACGCGCTTTATCCGCATATGGACGTGTCGAAGAACATGGGCTTCAGCCTGCTCCTGAAGAAGGCGGAGAAGGCGACGATCGACTCCAGGGTGGACGGCGCCGCCAAGCGGCTCGGGCTCGACACCTTCCTGCAGCGCCTGCCGCGGCAATTGTCCGGCGGCCAGCGCCAGCGCGTCGCCATGGGCCGGGCGATCGTGCGCGACCCCAAGGTCTTCCTGTTCGACGAGCCGCTGTCGAACCTCGACGCCAAGCTGCGCGTCCATATGCGCGCCGAGATCAAGGCGCTGCACCAGCAACTGAAGACGACATCGGTCTATGTCACGCACGACCAGATCGAGGCGATGACCATGGCCGACCGGATCGTCGTCATGCATGACGGGCTGATCCAGCAGGTCGGCGCGCCGCTCGATCTCTACGACCGGCCGGCCAACATGTTCGTTGCGGGTTTCATTGGTTCACCCGGCATGAATTTTCTGCCGGCGACGGTTCGTAAGGGCGCTACGTTGGAGGCCGTACTGACCGACGGCCAGGCGCTGCGGCTGCCGGAAGGCCTGCCACTGACCCACGGTGACGCCATCACCGTCGGTTTGCGGCCCGAGCATATCAAGCTGGCGGACGAGGGTGCGTTGAAGGGCGAGGTGGGTGTGGTCGAGCCGCTCGGCCTTTCGACGCAGTTCTACGTCAAGCTAGCCAGCCAGCAGCTGTGCGTCTTTGCCATGGGCCGTGCCGGCGTCAAGTCCGGCGACGTGGTGCGGTTGGCGGCCGAACCGGACCAGCTGCATCTGTTCGATGCGAAAAGCGGCGAGCGCATCGGCTGAGGGGACGCAGCCGGGTCGGATGCGGGCAGCCGGATCAGGCGCCGCTATCGGGCGGGACATGCACGGTAACGCTACATTTCAATTGGATAAAATAGCGGAACGTCCAAGAGACATTTCCGGAACCTAACAGGATCGCTCGGACCTTTGCGTCTAGGGCGCAAGACCTTAGTCCCGCCGTCTTCTCAAAAGAACGGAGGTCATTTCGCCGCGAACTAGGCCACCGTCGGAGTTAGTCAACACCGACGGTGGCCCCTGCAATATGGGCGAGTGGGTTGTGTGCGGATATGGTGTGATCGCGGAAGGCGATTGTAGACCGCTAACCGCGAGGGCTTCTTTTGGACAGCGGCGAGCTGTCCAACGGGTTTTCAGCCGATTTGGCCGATCGCCGCTCCTTCAGCCACAGGGACTTCTTTCTCCTTGCCAGGTTCTCGTCTCGAACGCTGTCTTCGGCGGTCACTCCGCCATGCATCGCGGCAATCACGTAGTCGGCTCTGTTGGTTCGAAAGTCGCCTTTTTGTACGGACATCGTTTTCTCCCAGTGCGAGGCATTTCCCCCCTTTTTGCCTGACGCTGAAACTAACTACCTATCCGTGGTGCAAGTCTACCAATTGGCGATTGTATTAAAACGATACACTCAGATGGTGCGATCGCACGAGAGGAGCCCATCCTGGCGAGGCTTCTTCATTGACCCTGTTGTGATCCTTGCGGGGGTGCCGCGGCGGGAGGTGTCGGAGCCTGCGGTGCGGGTTCCGTGGAAGGCGTGGCGGGGCTGTCAGGCTGAGGTGCAGGCGGTGCGGCCTCTTCCTCAGTCAGAACCTGGTCAGTCCTGGCCTTGATCTCATCGGCCGTCTGCTGGCTTATCAGCCCGTTGCTGACGGCAAAGCCAGCAGCCAGAGCGACAAGGGCTGCAATGATTGCAGCTTTCAACTTCTTCGACATCCATAGGCGCCTTATTCGTGACACCCAACCCACGGCCAAGGGTGCCGCAACCATGGCTAAGGGTCAATCCTTTGGCTGGAGTCTCTGCTCGGATGCAACGAAATCAACTGTTACAAACGAAAAACGCCGCCCATTGGGCGGCGTTTCGGCATTGCGGCGGGAAACCCGGATTACTTGATCTTGGTTTCCTTGAACTCGACGTGCTTCTTGGCGACCGGGTCGTACTTGCGGAACGACAGCTTGTCGGTCTTGGTGCGGCTGTTCTTGCTGGTCACGTAGAAGAAACCGGTGTCGGCGGTCGACAGAAGCTTGATCTTGATGTTTGCGGCTTTGGCCATGATATCAGTCCGTTTGTTCGTGGGGTTTTGGCCGCTGGAGCACGGGGAAACACCCGGACGCGGGAAACTTGGCGCGACACATAAAGAACGCGCCCGGAAAGTCAAGCCCGGTAGGCCTTGCGCGACCCACCAGAGCCGGCTCGCGAGCGGAAATCATGCGGTTTCCGTCGCCGATGCCGCAACCTTCTTCCAGTCTCCGGTCGTGTTCCACCAGCGATTCGGATTGGCGCGGTCGTCCAGCCCCTTGGAACGGCTGGCG
>NZ_RZQA01000650.1:0-3764 GCF_004022915.1 Mesorhizobium sp. M7A.F.Ca.US.006.04.2.1 | reverse complement strand
ACAAGCAGGGCGAAGGCGTCGTCGAAGGGCTGCAGCTCGGTGATCTGGCTGCCGATATGGGTGTCGATGCCGGTGATCCTGATGCCGGGAAGCTTTGCCGCGCGGGCATAGACCTGCCGCGCCCGCTGCCACGGGATGCCGAACTTGTTCTCGGCCTTGCCAGTGGAGATCTTCTTGTGGGTCCTGGCGTCGACATCGGGATTGATGCGCAGCGAGATCGACGCCACCTTGCCGAGGGCAACGGCTCGCGCCGACAACAGCTCGAGTTCAGGCTCGGACTCGACGTTGAAGCAGAGGATGCCGGCGGCAAGGGCAAAGTCCATTTCGCGCGCGGTCTTGCCGACGCCCGAAAACAGGATCTTGCCGGCCGGAATGCCGGCGGCCAGCGCCCGGCGCAATTCACCTTCCGAAACCACGTCGGCGCCGGCGCCGAGCTTCGCCAGCGTCCGCAGGACGGCCTGGTTGGAATTGGCCTTCATGGCGTAGCAGACCAGCGTGTCGAGCCCGGTGAAAGACTGGGCAAACACCCGGTAGTGCCTGGTCAGGGTGGCCGTCGAATAGCAGTAGAATGGCGTGCCGACCTGTGCGGCGATATCTGGTATCGCCACGTCCTCGGCATGGAGCACGCCATCGCGGTAGTCGAAATGGTTCACGGGAGTGGTTCCGGAAAGTTGGGGCGCGATGAGATCGGTTTGGAGGCCCGGCTCTCGTCGGCTCTAGATCAGCGGGTCGAGGATGAATTTCTTGTCCTTGACCGGTTTTTCCGGCTCCGGCGGCACGGGCTGGTGGGCCTTCGAGGCATCCTTGCGCGCCTGCACGGCCGCCTCATAGGGCGTGTCGAGAGCGCCCCTCCTGCCGCAGGCCGAAACGGCCGCGATCGCCACCAGCAGCGTCAGCGTCACCAAAATCCTGCTTCCGGTCATCGATCCATCCGTCCGAAACGTTTGTCAGCCGCCGCTTTTAGCCGAGTTCTCGGCGCATTGCACCCCGAGATATTGCTCGTCGCAATATCTGGCGCAACGTCCGGATATTGCTGGTCGCATGTCCGGGATATTGCTGGCGCAACATCCGGCATTACGCTTTCGCCAGTCGCTTTTTCCAGGCGCGGATCTGCTTCCTCACTTCCGACGGCGCGGTGCCGCCGAAACTGGTGCGGCTCTTGACCGAGTTCTGCACCGCCAGCACTGAGAATATGTCGGCCGTGATGCCGGGATCGATCGACTGCAGATCCTCCAGCGAAAGCTTCTCCAGCCCCACCTTCTTGTCTTCGGCCAGCGCCACCGCCCGGCCGGTGACATGATGCGCCTCTCGGAACGGCAGGCCGAGCGTGCGCACCAGCCAGTCGGCAAGGTCGGTTGCTGTCGCGTGGCCGGAGCCGGCGGCCTTCTTCATCGCGGCTGCGTTGACCGTCATGTCCGAGACCATGCCGGTCATCGCCGCCAGCATCAGGTCGAGCGTCTCGGCGGCGTCGAATACCGATTCCTTGTCTTCCTGCATGTCCTTGCCATAGGTCAAAGGCATGCCCTTCATCACCGTCAGCAGGCCGACCAGATGGCCGGTGACGCGGCCGGTCTTGCCGCGCACCAGTTCGGCGGCATCGGGATTCTTCTTCTGCGGCATGATCGACGAGCCGGTGGAAAACGAGTCCGACAGCCTGACGAAGCCGAATTGCGGCGTCGACCAGATGATGATCTCTTCGGCCAGCCGCGACAGATGCGTGGCGCAGATCGCGGCAAGAGCGAGGAACTCGAGCGCGAAATCGCGATCCGAGACGCTGTCGAGCGAATTGCGCATCGGCTCGCGGAAGCCGAGCCCCTTGGCGGTCCGGTGGCGGTCGATCGGGAAGCTTGTGCCGGCAAGTGCGGCGGCACCGAGCGGGCTTTCATCCATCCGTTCGATGGCATCGCGCACGCGCGACAGGTCGCGCGAAAACATCTCGACATAGGCCATGCAGTGATGGCCGAAGGTCACCGGCTGGGCCGCCTGCATATGGGTGAAGCCCGGCATCACGGTCGCCGCATGCTCCTCGGCCCGCTCCAGCAACGCCTCAATCAACCCCTTCAACGCCTCGGCGACGCGAAAGCACTCCTCCTTGACCCAGAGCCGCAAATCGACCGCGACCTGATCGTTGCGCGAGCGGGCGGTGTGCAGGCGGCCGGCCGCCGGACCGATCAGATCGGCAAGGCGCGCCTCGATGTTCATGTGGATGTCTTCGAGCCGCGTCGAGAACTCGAAGCTGCCCGCCTCGATCTCTCTCAGGATCGTGTTCAGCCCGTCAGCGATTTTTTCTTGATCGGCCGCCGAAATAATGCCCGTTTGCGCCAGCATCTCGCTATGGGCGATCGAGCCTTTGATGTCCTGCGCATAGAGTTTGCGGTCGAAGGAGATAGACGCGTTGATCGCTTCCATGATGGCGGCCGGACCCGAGGCAAAACGTCCGCCCCACATCTGGTTGCTGGTTTTCTTGTCGCTCATGGCTATAACCCGTGCTTCGGAGCAGTTTTGAGAAAATGGCAGACGGTAGTAGATTCTTCCCGGCCCCGCGCCTGATCCTCGCCGCCTTGGTGGCGGGCGCGCTGGCGGGCGCGGTCGCGGTATATGTCAGCGAGAGCCGGTCTGGCAACAATGCACCGGCACAAGCTGCCGTGGGTGAGAGCAAGGACGACGTGGCCTGCGCGGCCAAGAGCGACCGCGCCAAGAAGGTCGCGGCTTCGGCCACCGGTGAGGTCGCGGCACTTTTGCCGGCCGATCCGCCACAATCCCTGAAGAGCCTTGCCTTCAACGGTCCGGACGGCAAGCCGATGACGATTGCCGATCATGCCGGCAAGACGGTGCTGCTCAATCTGTGGGCGACATGGTGCGCGCCGTGCCGTGCCGAAATGCCGGCGCTTGATGCGCTGCAGAAGGAAAAGGGCAGCGACGCCTTTCAAGTGATCGCCGTCAATGTCGATGCCGGCGACGATGTGAAGCCGAAGAAGTTCCTCAGCGATACCGGCGTCGCGACGCTTGGCTATTACCGGGATTCGACGATGGCGCTGTTCAACGACCTCAAGAAGCGCGGCCTGGCGCTAGGCCTTCCTGTCACCATGCTGGTCGACGGCGAGGGCTGCCTGATCGCCCATATGAACGGCCCGGCCGAATGGTCGGGGCCGGACGCCAGGCGGCTGGTCGAGACGGCACTCAAGCCCGAGAGCCTCTAGTCTAGCGTGTGGCTAGCGCAGGTGCCGGTGCGAAGGCCAGAACGCTTCTGTCGCGCAAGGTAGCGGGTTTGCTGCCGACAGCGGGTGCGACGACACCGGTCAGATCGCCGAATTCTTCGATGAGAGCTGGCCTGCCGATATAATAGCCCTGGCCGATCTCGCAGGCTTCGGCGTCCAGGAATTTCAGTTCGCCGAGCGTCTCGACCCCCTCCGCCAGAACCGGCAGGCCGAGACCGCGTCCAAGTCCCAGGACGGCGCGCACGATCGCCGCGACCTGGCCGTTCTTGTCGACCGACTTGATGAAGGAGCCATCGATCTTGATCTTGTCGAAGGGGAAGGCGCGGAGGTTGGAGAGCGAGGAATAGCCGGTTCCAAAATCGTCCATGGCCACGCGCACGCCCAGCGCCTTGACCTGCCGCAAGGTGGCCAGCGCCCGCGGCATGTCCTTGACAAGCGCCGTCTCGGTGATCTCAAGCTCGAGCCTGCCGGGCGCCAGGCCGGAATTCAGCAATGTTTCGTGGACCTTGCGGCTGAAATTCGTGTTGTGGAGCTGCACCGCCGAAA
>NZ_RZQA01000064.1:0-13245 GCF_004022915.1 Mesorhizobium sp. M7A.F.Ca.US.006.04.2.1 | reverse complement strand
GGTCAAGGTCACCGGCGTCGTCATGCCACTCGCCTCCGCTGCCACCGGCAAGCCCCGCAAACCATGTCTAGGCGCCCTTCGTGCCGGCGATGATTTCGGTCAGCCTGATGCCGAAGCGCGAAGGATCGCTTTCCAGCACGGTGATCTCGCCGCGCGCGATCTTTCGGCCGTTGACCACGACGTCGACAGGTTCGCCGATGCGGCGATTGAGCGCCACGGTCGACCCTTTTTGCAGCGCCATCAGATCGGAGACCGGCATCTCGGTGCTGCCGAGGATGATCTGGACATCGACGGGGATGTTCATGATCACGCTCGAATTGGCCGACGAGGCCGCCCTGAACGCCGCATCGGGGCGTTGCTCCTCTTCATGCAGGACCCCGCGCAATTCTTCGATGGCACGGTCGAGTTGCTCGTCCGGCTGGTCGAGGTCGGCTTCCGCCTTGGTTTTGGCCATGATCGTCTCCAAATGCTCAGGCGCGTCCGGCGGCAGCCGGCATCAGCCCGTCGATAAAGTCCTGCCCGGCATCGTAAGGTTGCCTGATCCGGACGGTGTAATTCTGTCCCAGTTTGCCGAACTCGCATACGAACAGCGTCTTGCCCCGTGCGCTGAGACGCGCCTGGGACTGGGCCGTTTCCTCGAATTCGATGACATCGCCGATTTCGAAACCGGCGAGGTCGCCGAGCGTCAGCCGCGCCAGCGGCATCGTGGCCTCGAGCGCCACGGTGGAGCGCATCACCTCTTCCGAGAAGCGGGCGCGCCAGCTGGGGCCGTGATCGTCGTCGCTGACAGGCACGGCTCCGTCGCGGCTGGCCAGCACGACGCGCTGCGGCATCGTCACCGTCACGGTGCCACTGTCGGCCGGCGTCGAGATGCCAAGCACGATGCGGATTGCCGCGCCATCGCGCAGCACGTACCGCTTCGCCTCGGTGCCCGACATTGCCCGCGGCGCGGGCAGGCGCAGGTCGAGCGAACGCTTTCCCGATCCGTTGAGGGCCTGTGCGACCTGCTGGAACACCATGGTCGAAACATCGATTTCGATTTGCGACAGATCGCGTTCGATCGGCGATGCCGGCAGATCCGGGTCGCCGCCGAACAGCGTGCAGACCATGATGGCGATCGCCGGAGCATCGATCACCAGGGTCATCGCATCGGAGGACGCCGACGAGCCGATCACGGTCATCGCAAACGTGTCGCCGGCACGCGAACGCGCCTCGGGAACGCGGCTGACCTCGATCGCTTTGAGATCGACGACGACCGGAACGCCAAACTCGCTGGTCAGGGTTTTCTGCAGCAGCGGCACGGCGCGTTCGGCCATGGCGCGGCCTGCGTCGATGACCTGCGCGGCCTCGCCGCTGTCGCCGACCAGACGCTCGATGATCAGCGAGCGCGCTTCCGCTGGACTGCCCAGGCTGGTCATGACAGTGCCGGGACCGATCTGTCGCGCATCGTTCAGGCGGCCTTCTTTTCGACGGTGCCGGTATTCATCGTGCTCTGCTCGACCGCGTCGATCGTCGGCCGTTCATAGGACGAGATGGTCTTGCGGCCGAACTCGATCGCCACCTGCGGCAGCGCGCCGTTCATGTAGGCCAACAGCGTCTGCTTGACGATGATATAGAGGCGGTTCTTCTTCTCGCGCACTGTCTTGATCTTGGTGGCGACCGGTCCGACCACCGAATAGGACAGGAAGATGCCGAGGAACGTTCCGACAAGTGCGGCACCAATCAAACCGCCGAGAATTTCCGGCGACTGGTCGAGCGCGCCCATCGCCTTGACCACGCCGAGCACGGCGGCGACGATGCCGAGCGCCGGCAGGCCATCGCCCACCGCCACCATCGCGTGATAGGCCTTCATCTTGTCGGACCTGATGGTCTGGATTTCTTCGTCCATCAGCGCCTCGATCTCGTGCGAGCGGGCATTGCCGATGATGATGATGCGGCAGTAGTCGCAGATGAAATGCGTCAGGTCGTGGTTATGCAGCACGGTTGGGAACGCCTGGAAAATCGCCGACTCTTCCGGATTGTCGATATGCGCCTCGACCTCGCTGCGGGATTTCGAGCGCAGCTCGCGCATCAGCGAGTGCAGCACGCCGAGCGTTTCGAGATAGTCCTGTTCCTTCGGCACCGCCTGCTTGAAAGCTTCGAGAATGCCCTTGCCGGTATCCTTGACCGTCTTCATCGGATTGGCGACGAGGAAGGTGCCAAAAGCCGCACCACAGATGATCACTGCCTCCCAGGGCTGGATCAGCACGTGAAGATGGCCGCCCATGGCCATGAAGCCGCCAAGGACGCAGCCGAGCGTTACCACCAGTCCAATCAGAATGCCCACGACAGGTCCTTCCGCATTTCACATCAGGAGCTAGGGATAGCCCCCGTGCCTTGTGTGAGGCTTGAATCGAAGGCGTCGGAGACGATTCAGTTTCGCGCAAGGAAGTAGGGGTATTGTCCGGACATAGCTTCGGCCGGAGGCACCTCTTTGCTTAATACCTTTACCAGCTACCAGCTCATCACCAGGGACATTTCAAAGTCGATCGACAGGATCGAGCAGCAGCCCGTGGTTGATCGCGACACCAAGTATTATCTGGACAACATCACCAAGGTGAAATCGATCGACGATTTCGTCAAGAATGACCGTTTGTTCAAATATGCCATGAAGGCCTACGGGCTCGAGGACATGGCTTACGCCAAGGCCTTCATGGTCAAGGCACTCAAAGAAGGCGTCTCCGATCCCAACAGCTTCGCCAACAAGCTGACCGACAAGCGTTACGCCGAATTCGTCAGGGCCTTCAATTTCGCCGCCAACGGCACCAGTACGACTGTCTACAACAAGGCGCAGCAACTGGTGACCAGCAACTATGCGCTGCAAGTCCAGATCGGCGCCTCGCAGAAGGGGCTCCCTTACTACCAGAGCGAAACCGCCTACTACGTCACCAACATCGCCAAGGTTAAATCGGTCGACGACCTGATGGGCGACAGCCGCCTGCTGACATATGCGATGGCCGCTTTCGGACTCGACGCCGCAACCGAACCTGCCGCAACCGTCAAGGCGATGCTCGAAGGTGGCGTCAGCGATCCCGACAGTCCTGCCAACAAACTGCCCGACAAGAGCTACGCCAAATTCGTCGCAGCCTTCGACTTCGCCCAGTATGGCGATCAGACGACCATGCGCGACGATGTCCAGCAGGCGGTGCCGAAAGGATACATGGCCGGAGCCGGACTGACATTGGTCGAGCCAAGCGCGCAATATATCAAGGGCGAGGCCGACTATTACGCGGCAAACATTTCCAAGGTGACGTCGATCGACAACCTCATGGCGGACAAGCGCCTGCTCACCTTCGCCATGGCTTCCTACGGACTTGATGCGTCAACCGAAACGCCGCAGCAGATCCGCACAATGCTCGAGGGCGGCGTCAGCGACCCCGAAAGCCCAGCAAACAAGCTGACGGATAAACGGTACGCCAACTTCGTCACGGCCTTCAACTTTGCCCAATATGGCGATCAGACAACGTCGCGCGACGAAGTGCAGAAAGACACGCCGAAAATCTATACGACGGAGTCGGCGCTTGGCCTGATCGCGCCGAATGCGGACTACATCAAGTCGGAGACCGCGTACTATCTTGCCAACGTCACGAACGTGAAATCCGTCGACGACCTGATGGCCAACAGCCGATTGTACAACTACGTGCTCTCGGCCTACGGACTGGACCCGGCGACGGAAAGCAAGGACCTCATCCGCAACGTTCTTGCCGGTGGCATTCGCGACGCCGACAGCGTCGCCAACAAGATGACCAACAAGGCCTATGCCGGGCTGGCCGCCGCCTTCAACTTCGAACAATACGGCGAAGCGGCCACCACCATCAATCCGGCGCAGCAGCCGACCGTCGACAAATACATGCGCCAGACCCTCGAAGAGGATGCCGGCCAGACCAACCAGGGCGTGCGGCTGGCGCTTTATTTCGATCGCAAGGCCCCAACCATCACCAGTTGGTATGACGTGCTGGCCGACACTGCGCTTGCCAGTGTCGTGCGCACCGTGCTCGGCCTGCCCGATTCCTTCGCCACCGCCGATGTCGACAAGCAGGCGCAGCTGTTCGAGCAGAAACTCGACATCTCGGATTTCTCCGACCCCGAGAAACTCGGCAAGTTCCTGACGCGCTTCACCAGCATGTACGAGATCAACAACCCGACTTCATCGGCCGTCACCTCGGTCAGCGTGCTGTTTGCCCAGCCACTCACCGTCGGCATCTCCACCGACCTGATGATGGCCATGCAGAAACTGAGGTTCTGAGACCATCATGCGGGACAGCCTGTACGTCGCTCTTTCATCGCAGATCGCGCTCGAGCGGCGCCTCGACACCATCGCCGACAACGTCGCCAACGCCTCCACGATCGGCTTTCGCGCCACCGGCGTGAAGTTCGAGGACGTCGTCTCTGGCACCGGGCAGAAATCGGTGTCATTCGCCTCCCCGGGCAAGACCTACCTTTCCGGCGCCCACGGTGCCTTGAGCGAGACCGGAAATCCCTTCGATTTCGCCATCCAGGGCGATGCCTGGTTCGCTATAGAGACGCCGGTCGGCACCGTCATGACCCGCGACGGCCGTTTTTCGATGAACGAGAACGGCGAGCTGATGTCGATCGAAGGCCACCCGGTGCTCGATGCCGGCGGCTCGCCGATCCAGCTTGACCCCCGCAACGGTCCGCCCAAGGCCGGGGCCGATGGTTCGTTGCGCCAGAACGATCAGCTTGTCGGATCGATCGGCCTCTACAATTTCGATCCAGGCGCGAACTTCGTCCGCTATGGCAATTCCGGCATTGTTCCGGCACGCACCCCGGAGCCTGTCACCGATCGCTCCGATATCGGCGTTGCCCAAGGTTTTCTCGAAGAGTCCAATGTCAATCCGGTGCTGGAGATCACCAGGTTGATCATGGTCCAGCGCGCCTTCGAGAACACGGCCGCCCTGATGCGCCAGACCGACTCGTCCACCGACGAGGCGATCAAGACGCTCGGCTCGAAATAGTCCATGTCGCTCGACCAGCCATCCCTGCGGGCACTCGAAAGACAACTCCAGCCGGCACCGGAAGACCGGCTTGCCGCCCTGGAACGGGTCTGGCGGCGTTTCGCCGACGCCGAGGCACTGCTCAAGCGCGGCGGCCGCGTCATCGAAGTCACGCCCACGCACTACAAGGTGCACGGCCTTTCCAGCTTCGCCAGGCTGGGTGACATCGTCGAGCAGCCCGGCCATGCCGGTGCGCGCCGCGGCGAGATCGTCAAGATCGGCCGCGACGAGGCCGTCGTGGCACCCTTCGAACGCAGCGCCGATTCCGGCATCGGTGATGCCGTGTTCCGCCGCGGTCCGCTTGTGGTGGCACCGCATGCCTCATGGCGCGGCCGCACCATCGACGCACTCACCAGGGCGATCGATGGCGGCCCGCCGCTCGCCCGGGGAGACGACACATCGCGCGGCGCCCAGACGACGCCGGGCGCCATGGCGCGGCAACGCGTCGGCACTGCCTTCATGACCGGCGTCAAGGTCATCGATATCTTCACGCCGCTCTGCTTCGGCCAGCGCCTCGGCATCTTTGCCGGCTCCGGCGTCGGCAAGTCGACGCTGCTCGCCATGCTCGCCGGAGCCGACGCATTCGATACCGTCGTGGTGGCGCTCATCGGCGAACGCGGCCGGGAAGTCCGTGAATTCCTCGAGGACACGATCGGCGACAGCATGGCCAAGACCATCGCCGTCGTCGCCACCAGCGACGAAAGCGCCATGATGCGCCGGCGTGCGCCGGACACCGCCATGCGCGTCGCCGAGCATTTTCGCGACCAGGGGCATCGCGTTTTGCTGGTGCTGGATTCGATCACCCGCTTCGCTCACGCCTTGCGTGAGGTGGCGACGGGAACCGGCGAGCCGCCGGTCGCCCGCGGTTATCCGGCCTCGGTGTTCACCGAATTGCCCAAGCTGCTCGAACGCGCCGGGCCGGGTACGGAAGGCAAGGGATCGATCACCGCCATCATTTCCGTACTGGTCGACGGCGACGATCACAACGACCCGGTCGCCGATTCCGTGCGCGGCATCCTCGACGGCCATGTCGTGCTCGACCGCACGATCGCCGAACAGGGTCGCTATCCCCCCGTCAACCCGCTGTCGTCCATATCGCGGTTGGCCGGAAAGGCCTGGAGCGTCGAACAGCGCGCGCTGGTGACAAGGCTGAAGTCGATGATCTCGCGCTTCGAGGACACACGCGATATCCGCTTGCTCGGGGCCTATCAGGGCGGCGTCGATGCCGAACTCGACATCGCCGTGCGCCAGGTGCCGCTGATCTATGAAGCGCTGACGCAAGGGCCGAAGGATCGCCCCTCAGCCGACCCGTTCTCCGATCTCGCCCGCCACCTCAAGAGCAAGCTGAACGCCGATGCCGGAGACTGAACGCGAATACACCGAGCGCATCCTGCGCGACATGATCGCCGAGGCCAATGCCGCGCAGCAGGCAGAGGCTGACACGGCGAGAACTGCCAAAGCAAAGGCCGCCCGTGCCATCGCGGCCAAAGCCGAGGCCGTTCTGGCCAGAGCCGTCAAGCCAATCCTGCCACGGGCTGGCAAAGCCGATCCTGATCTGGCCAGGCCCGTCGAACCCGCTCTGTCCCGGGCTCCCCAGGCGGTGGCTGCCGAGATGACGCAGGCCAGCCGGGAATCGCTGATCGACGGCCTGTTCCCGCGCACCGAATGGCCGCAGCCGCCAAAGGCGCCGTTTCCCCGACTGGAGAAGAAGTCCGACCGACGCAGCGATTTCGTCATTGCCGCGCTCGGCATCGCGCTCGGCCTGATCTGCGCCCTGTTCCCCTGGTATATCTTCTTCAACCAGGACCAGTTTGGCGTCCAGGCGATGAAGTTCGGCGGCACAGGCTCTAATTCCGGGCGAGCGGGCGGCGGCGTGGTCGCCGAACGCAGCGCGCCGCTGACGGCAAAGGACGTTCCCGCGGCCAATCTCGATCTTCTTGCCACGGGGACGGTGCGGGATGATGCCGATCCCGCAGCCGCATCCGACGAGCAACCGTTTCCGGCCGACGCGGCGAAATTCCGCATGGTTCATGTCGCCAACGGCCGCGCCATGATCCAGGACGACGCTGGCCTCTGGATGGTCCAGCGCGGCTCGATACTGCCGGATTCCAGCAAGGTATCCTCCATCGAGCAGCGCAACGGCAAATGGGTCATGGTCACCAGTGCCGACCAGGTGATCGAACTGTCCCGATAAACGATCTCCGGCTTCCGGCCATCCGCAAGGCCCGCGCAAGACTGGCGGCCTAGTCTCTGGGTACCTGCTCGGAGATTCCCATGGAGCCCGTTTCCCTTTTCGACCTCGCCGCCAAGCAAGCGCAATGGCTGGCCGTGCGCCAGTCGGCCGTGGCCGGCAACATCGCCAATGCCAACACGCCAGGCTATACGGCAAACGACGTCGAGCCATTCGAAAAGGTGCTCGACCGCGCCACCGTATCGCTGCAGGCCACCCAGGCCGGCCATCTCGGCAATGCAGCGACCAATGCCGGCTTCACCATCAAGCCGCAGGAAGATGACGGCGTTGTCATGCCGTCCAAGAACTCGGTCGTGCTGGAAGACCAACTGCTGAAGGCCGGCGAGGTGCGCCGGTCCTTCGAGCTCAACACGGCGATCGTCAAGGCGTTCCATTCGATGATGATGATGGCGGTGAAGAGCTGACCATGGACGCACTGACCGCAGCCCTCAAAGTCGCAGCATCCGGCCTCGGCGCCCAGTCGGAACGCCTGCGCGTGGTTTCCGAGAACCTCGCCAACGCTCAGTCGACGGGCACCGCGCCCGGCTCCGACCCTTATCGCCGCAAGACCATCAGCTTCGTCTCCGAGCTCGACCGGGCCTCCGGCAGTTCAACGGTTGCAGTGAACTCGATCGATCGAGATCCCAGTGACTTTCCAGTCGAGTTCCAGCCCGGCAACGAGGCCGCCGACGAGAAGGGCTACGTCAAGATGCCCAACGTCAACGTGCTGATCGAAATGGCCGACATGACCGAGGCCAATCGCTCCTACGAGGCCAACCTTCAGGTGGTCAAGCAGGCCCGCGACTTGATTTCCATGACCATCGACCTGATGAGGAACCAGTAATGATCAGCGGTATCGGAGCCCTTCAGTTCAAGCCGTCGATCGGCGGCGATGACGCCGCCACAAGCCTGCTCCAGGGCGGCGCGACACCGTCGGCCGGTGGCAATGTCGGCACCTCCTTTGCCGAGGCGCTGAGCCAGGCAGCCTCCAAGACCGTCGACACGATGCAGAATGCCGAGCAGGTATCGATGCAGGCGCTCAAGGGCGATGCCGACACCCGCCAGGTGGTCGACGCCGTGATGAGCGCGCAGCAGGCGCTTCAGACCGCCGTCGCCATACGCGACAAGGTGGTCTCCGCCTATCTCGAAGTCAGTCGAATGGGCATCTGAGGAATTCCGACATGAAAGCACTCGCCATCGCCGCCACCGGCATGAATGCCCAGCAGACAAATCTGGAAGTCATCGCCAACAACATCGCCAACATCAACACCACCGGCTACAAGCGCGCCCGTGCCGAATTCTCCGACCTGCTCTATCAGGTCGACCGCACGCAAGGCGTGCCCAACCGCTCCAACGCCTCGCTGGTGCCGGAGGGCGTCTCGATCGGCCTCGGCGTCAAGACGACGGCGGTGCGCAACGTGCACACCCAGGGCGAACTGACCAGCACCGGCAACAGTTTCGACCTGGCGCTGACCGGCAGGGGCTGGTTCCAGATCGAGGGTGCCGACGGCGGCACGCTGTACAGCCGCGCCGGCGCTCTCAACACCAACGCCACCGGCCAGCTGGTGACGGTCGACGGCGCTGCGGTCATTCCGGCAATCAATGTTCCCGTTGATGCCGTCGAGGTCATCGTCAACAAGACCGGCCAGGTCTTCGCCCGCATCGACGGGCAGACCGACCTGCAGAACCTCGGTCAGCTTCAGATCGCCAATTTCGCCAACGAGGCCGGCCTGGCGCCGCTCGGCGACAATCTGTTCCAGGAAACCACGGCTTCGGGGCCGGCGAACGTCGGCGTGCCTGGCGATCCCGGTTTTGCCACCATCCAGCAGGGCTATCTCGAAGCCTCCAACGTCGACCCGGTCAAGGAAATCACCGAGCTGATCTCGGCGCAGCGCGCCTATGAGATGAACTCCAAGGTCATCCAGGCCGCCGACGACATGGCCTCCGTGGTCTCCAAGAACATCAGGTAACGCATGATGTCGACGCCCGGCCTCCTGTCTGCATTCCGCCGCACCGCGCTCGTCCTTGCGCTGGTGACCGGCACGATGCCGGCTTTTGCCCAGGAATCGGCCAACCAGTCGGCCACCCGGATCGCCAGCAATCAAGCTGGCGGCGAGGTGGTGCTTATTCCGAGCCGGGTTATCTATCCCGGCGAGACCATCAACCTGGCTGCCCTGAAACAGGTCACCCTTACCGTCGGCAAGCACAAGCCGGAGGCGGTCGCCACACGGGCCGAGGAACTGGATGGCAAGGTCGCCAAGCGCACCCTGCTGCCCGGCCGCTACATTCCCTCCGCCGCCATCCGCGAGGCCTGGCTGGTCGAACAGGGTGCCTCCGTGCAGATCTTCTTCATCGCCGGCGGCCTGACGATCTCGGCGACCGCCGTAACGCTGCAACCAGGAGCCGCGGGCGACCTCGTCAAGGTTCGCAACATCGACAGCGGCAAAATCCTGTCCGGCACGGTGATGGCGGATGGAACCATCCAGGTCAGCGCTTCATGATGCGCGGGCTTACCTTGATCCTGGCAGCCGTGCTTGGCCTGCAGCCGGCGCTGGCCGACGGCCTGACGCCGAAGGCCAAGCGCGAGCTCGCCGCCAAGAATGGCGGCGTCTACAACGATCCCGAATATGATCCGGCCACCACAAGCCGCATGTTCCGGGTTTCGACCGGGCCGAGTTCGCTGCCGCCGGGCCAGGTCGCCTCGCGTATCAAGGACATCGCCCAGCTGCAGAGTTCGCGCGACAATCAGCTCGTCGGCTACGGCCTGGTCATCGGCCTTGCCGGATCGGGCGACAGCCTGCGCAACTCGCCATTCACCGAACAGTCGATCCGCGCGATGCTCGAAAACCTCGGCATCGCCACCGAAGGCGGCAGCGCGCGCGCCAAGAATGTCGCCGCCGTCATCGTCACCGCCAACATGCCGCCCTACGTGCAGTCGGGCGCCCGCATCGACATCGACGTCTCCTCGATGGGCGACGCGACCTCGCTTTCCGGCGGCACGCTGATCATGACGCCGCTGAAGGCGGCGGACGGCGAAATCTATGCCGTCGGCCAGGGCTCGGTCATCGTGTCCGGCTTTACCGCGCAAGGACAGGCCGAGCAGCTGACGCAAGGCGTGCCGACCGCCGGCCGCGTGCCCAACGGCGCCATCGTGGAGCGTGCTGTCCAAGCCGAATTCGACGATCAGGCGATCCTGACGCTGCAGCTGCGCAATCCCGATTTCTCGACCGCTATCCGCATCGCGGATGCCATCAACGACTACACCGGCCAGCGCTTCGGCATGCGGGTGGCGGCCGAGCGCGATTCGCGCACCGTCCAGATCAGAAGGCCGAAGGGTGTCTCGGCGGCGCGCTTCTATGCCGAAATCGAGAATTTGGTGGTCGAATCCGACACGCCGGCCCGTGTCGTGATCGACGAGCGCACCGGCACCATCGTCATCGGCAATGACGTCAAGATCTCACGGGTCGCCATCAGCCACGGCACGCTCACCGTGCGCATCACCGAAGCGCCGCGCGTCGTGCAGCCCGAACCCTTCTCCAAGGGCGAGACCGCGATCGAACCGTTCACCGCCATCGACGCCAGCCGGCCCGACGCCCGCGTTGCCGTGCTTGACGGACCCGATCTCCAGACCCTCGTTTCCGGCCTCAACCGCCTCGGCGTCAAGCCGGACGGCATCATCGCCATTCTGCAGGGCATCAAGTCGGCCGGGGCCCTGCAGGCCGACCTGGTTCTGCAATAGGCGATGCCGATGAAGCGCTCCTTCCCACGCCACGACAGACACCGCAAAGCCGCGATCCTGCTTGCGACCGCTTTTCTCGCGGCTCTGCCCTTTGCCGGCGGCACCGCGCGCGGCGAGGAGACGTTCCGCCAGGTCCTGCCGGGAGCACAGGTGGCGGCGGCGCCGCAGCAACTGACACGGGAAAAGGCGCCGGACCAAAGCGAGATCGAGCGCTTCTGCTCAAACATCGCCGACGCCGCCCGCGACCGCCGCTATGTCCTGCAGGCGCAGGAACTGAAGCAGCTCCAGGCTGGCATTGACGAGCGCATGAAAGCTCTTGATGCAAAGAAAGCTGAATACGAGACCTGGCTGAAGCGGCGCGAGGTTTTCCTGGCCCGGGCCGAGGACGGCGTCGTCCAGATCTACGCCGGTATGAAACCCGACGCCGCCGCCGAGCGGCTGGCCATCGTCAACGCCGACCTGGCTGCGGCTATATTGATGAAGCTCGATTCACGCAAGGCGAGCGTCATCCTCAACGAAATGGACCAGAAGGCGGCGGCAACGCTCACCGGCATTATGGCCAGCGCAGCCCGAAGGGTAGATCCGTCATGATCCGGAAGATGCTTGTCCTGTGCGCGGTTACCATGCTGTCCGGTTGCGGAACCAACCTCAAGGAGGTCGGCAGAGAGCCGGCCCTGTCCCCGGTCGGCTCCGGCATCGATGGCGGCAGCACCGGCTCGCTCTATCGATATCCGCAAACGCCGCCAGTGCCGGTCAAGAAATTCTCGTTGTGGGACGACCGCCAGAGCCGGCTGTTCACCGACCCGCGGGCGTTGTCCCAGGGCGACATCCTGACGGTCAAGATCAAGATCAACGATCGCGCCAACTTCAAGAACCAGAACGACAGGAGCCGCACCGCCAATCGCAAGCTCGGTTATGACCTCAGCGCGCAGTGGGACAAGTGGAGCACCGCCGGCAAGGGCGCCGGGGCTCTCAGCTCCACCACCGACACGACGGCTGACGGCGAGATCAAGCGCTCGGAAACGCTTGAACTCAATGTCGCGGCGATCGTCACCGATGTGCTGCCCAACGGCAATCTGATGATCACCGGATCGCAGGAAGTGCGCGTCAATGCCGAGCTCAGGGTGCTGACGCTCGCCGGCATCGTGCGGCCGGCCGATATCGGCGCCGAAAACACCATCCCCTACGAACGCATCGCCGAGGCCCGCATCTCCTACGGCGGACGCGGTCGCATCACCGAGGTCCAGCAACCTGCCTACGGCCAGCAGATCCTCGACCAGGTTCTTCCGTTCTAGGATCGGGGCAGGGCGCCGTGGCAAATATTGAACAGGTTCAGCCGCGCAAGGGTCCCTCCCCTGTCATTCAGGCCGGCATGCTGCTGCTTGTGACGGCGGCCGCCATTGGCGTGGGCTGGATGTCCGGCGGTTATCTCAAGGGCGTCGGCGCACCGGCCTCGGTACCGGTCGCGCCTGAGAACGAAGGTAAGATCATGCAGCCCGCCGCAGCCGAGCAACCAGGCCTGGGCCCGATGCTTGTCGTGCTGGCGCCGATCACCACCAACATCGCCTCGCCTGCCGGCACCTGGATCAGGATGGAGGTGTCCGTCGTCTATGACGCGCCGCAGCCACAGGCAATGTCGGATGACATCCACCAAGATCTCCTGGCCCTGGTGCGCACGTTGAAGATGCATCAGATCGAGGGAGCCAGCGGCTACCAGCACCTGAAGGCCGACCTCGAAGAACGCGCCGCGATCCGCAGCCAGGGTCACGCCAAACAGGTACTCATCAGGACATTGCTGCCCGAATGAGAAAGTTCCTTCTCGCCACCGCCATGATCGCCGCCGCCACCTCCATCGCGGCGGCTCAGCAGCTCGATCTCGGCGGCATCGGCAAGGCTGACGGCACCACCGTCGGCTACATCATCCAGATGTTCGGCCTGCTGACTGTTCTGTCGGTCGCGCCGGGCCTGCTGATCATGGTGACCAGCTTCACCCGCTTCGTCATCGCCTTCTCGATCCTGCGCGCCGGCATCGGCCTGCAGTCGACACCGGCAAACCTCATCCTGATTTCGCTGTCGCTGTTCATGACCTTCTATGTCATGGCGCCGACCTTCGATCAGGCCTGGAACACCGGCGTCAAGCCGCTGATGGACAACCAGATCACCCAGACCGAAGCCTTCGACAAGATTTCCGATCCGTTCCGCACCTTCATGCTGCACAATGT
>NZ_RZQA01000649.1:0-3765 GCF_004022915.1 Mesorhizobium sp. M7A.F.Ca.US.006.04.2.1 | reverse complement strand
ACGGCTGCCTCACTGAGCCCGAAGGCCTTGGACAATGACGAGCCGCTGATCGCCTTCGGGCTCAGTGAGGCAGCCGTCGGCAGCCGCCTGCCGTAGGAGAGGTCGCGATAGGTCTCGTCGACCAGCAGATGGCAGTCGCTGCTTTCGGCAAGCGCCACCAGCGCATCGAGCTCGGCTCGGCTCATCATCGTGCCGGTCGGGTTGTGCGGGCAGGTGACGCTGATCAGCTTCGTGTCCGGCCGAATCGCGGCCTTGACGCGTTCGACGTCGATGGCGAAGCCTTCCTCGAAGGCCAGGTCGACAAAGCTGATGGCGCAGCCGATCGCCCTTGGGGTTTCGATGTTGGTGGCGTAGTTGGGCCGGATGACGACGAGATGGTCGTTGGCCGACAAAAGCGAGGTCGAGATGATGAACAGCGCGCCGGCGGCACCGGCGGTGACCAGGACATCATCCGGCGAAATGCCGGCATCCTGCGCCGATATCAGTGCACGCAACTGCTTGTCGCCGCGATGCTCGCCATAGAAAAGCGTGAGATCGGGCAGCGACAGGCCGATGTCGGAGAGCTTCTGGTCGGCGATCGAGCTTTCGGAAAGATTGAAGCGGATACGGTCGTAGCCGTATTCTTCCGGCGCCTCTTTCTCGATCACCATCCTGGTGTAGTTCATGGCTCACTCCCCAAGAGCAGTTCACCGTTTCACGGAAACGGCGACCCGCTCTAACTCCTTGTTTTTACGCAATTCCGGACGGAAAACCGTTTCACACTTTTCCTGGAATTGCTCTAGGAACCCGTCCGGTCCATCCAAGCCATAAGAACATGAAGCCTGCCAAGGCGGATTCGCCGGCAGGCTTCTGTTCCAGTCGTCCTAACTGTTGGCTCAGGACTGAATGTTCAGGCCGAGGCCTTGGCCTTCCTGCCCTTGGCGGGCGCCTTGACGGGGGCGGCCTTGCGGCCGAGGCCGATCGACTTCGCCAGCAGCGAACGCGAGGCCGCGTAGTTGGGAGCGACCATCGGATAGTCCGACGGCAAGCCCCATTTGGCGCGATAGGCGTCCGGCGTCAGGCCGAAATGCACACCGATGTGACGCTTCAGCGATTTGAACTTCTTGCCGTCTTCGAGGCAGATGATGAAATCGGGCGTCACCGACTTCTTGGGATTGACCGCCGGGACCAGCGGGGCAGCCACCGGGACCGCAGGCTTGCCGAGCCCGCTTATCGAGGCGCTGACGCTGGCGATGAGGTCGGCCAGGCCGGAGGCAGGCAAGCGGTTCTTCTCGACGTAAGCGGACACGATGTGGGCGGTCAGCTCGAGCAGATCGATGTCTTTACGGGCACTGTTGCTATCGTCGGTCACTCTATTTCTCCGTCTACAGCGAATGACCTGAAAATCGGATTCGACTTCCGGAAAGGATCATGCGCGAAATCAAAATGCTATGGCGTCCTTCGTGCGTCCACGGGACGAATTGGCGTTGTTGTAGCGCGGAATTCCTAGTCGGCAAATCTGCGTATTGCAACGACTTG
Organism: Mesorhizobium sp. M7A.F.Ca.US.006.04.2.1; assembly: GCF_004022915.1. Lineage (NCBI taxonomy): Bacteria > Pseudomonadati > Pseudomonadota > Alphaproteobacteria > Hyphomicrobiales > Phyllobacteriaceae > Mesorhizobium > Mesorhizobium sp. M7A.F.Ca.US.006.04.2.1. Next base: position 2,247 of record NZ_RZQA01000649.1, on the reverse strand, counting down.
ATGGCAGGTCACACGTTATTTTGAACAACTATATTAAACAATAACAGTATCAGACTATCAGCGCCTTGTCGCGCCACAAACGAAACCCGCCTTCGAAGGCGCGTGTGTTGTCGCCGCGCCTGGAGTCGGCGGGCAATTCATCGAGCTTGTCGACGTTGCCGCCACCAATGACGACATAGTCAGGCTGCATGGCGGCACGGAGCCGGTCGACGACGTCGAAGACGTATTTGCGCCATTTCTTCTTGCCGCGCTTTTCCAGGCCGCGTTCGCCGACATAATCCTCGAAGCTCTTGCCCTTCTTGTAGGGCAGATGCGCGAGTTCCATCGGTTGGGCGACGTTGTCGGCAATCATCGCCGCACCGAGCCCGGTGCCGAGCCCGAGGAACAGCATGCGCCCGCCCTCGTAGCTGCCGATGGCCTGCATCAGCGCGTCATTGACCACTTTCACCGGTTTGCCGAACGCGCCCGCAAAGTCGAAACCAGCCCAGCCCCTGCCGAGATTGGCGGGGTCGGCGAGCGGCCTGTTGTGGTTGACCGGACCGGGATAGCCCATCGAGACGACGTCGTAGGACAGGCCTTCGGCGAGCTTCTTCACGGTATCGATCATCTGTTGCGGCGTCAGCCCCGGCCCCGAATCGGCGCGGCGCTCCGCGCCGCCGGCGCTGGTGAGGATCTTGACGTGCGAGCCGCCGATGTCGATCGTGAGCACGATCTTTTCAGCATCCGGCGTCTCGGTGCCCGATGCTGGTTGCTTCACTGCCTTGGCCATCGCGTGGTTCCTCTCACTTCACCGGATCGATCCAGCCATTGGGTGGCCCGAACCCGGCCATGACGTCCGCCGGTCCCCATGTGAGCGGCTCGTAGAGGTGCGGCGGCGTGGTGTCGCCAAGCACCGGGCCGACGATGCGCCAGGCCAGTTCGCTGGCGTCCTGGCGGGTGAACAGCTGGCCGTTGCCGTTCATGGCGTCGCCTATCAAGCGTTCATAGGGCGGCATGTCGCCCTTCGAGTCGTCGAGCGCCGTCAGTTCGACCTGCTCGCCGATCATGTCGTCGCCCGGCGCCTTGCGCTGTGCTCCGATGGCGATCACCACCTGTGGGTCGATGCGGAAGCGGACGTAGTTCTGGTCGGCGGGCTTGATCGGATCGAAGACATCGAGCGGTGGCCGCTTCAGCCGCACCACCACTTCGGTGACATGCACCGGCATGTTCTTGCCGGCGCGGATGAAAAACGGCACGTCCTGCCAGCGCCAGGTGTCGACGAAGAAACGCACCGCCGCGAAGGTCTCGACGGGCGAGTTCGGCGCGACGCCGGGTTCAGTGAGATAGCCGGTGAACTGGCCGCGCACGACATCGTCTTTGGTCAGCGTCCTGATCGCGCGCAGCACCTGCACCTTCTCGTCGATCAGATCGTCGGCGGAGCGGCCGACAGGCGGCTCCATGGCAAGCAGCAACAGGATGTTGAGCAGATGGTTCTCGATGACGTCCCTGATGCAGCCGACATCGTCATAGAAGCGGCCACGTCCCTCGACGCCGAAATCCTCGGCCATGGTGATCTGCACGCTCTCGACGTAGTTGCGGTTCCAGATCGGCTCGAGGAAGGAATTGGCGAAGCGGAAATAGAGCAGGTTCTGGATCGCTTCCTTGCCCAGGTAGTGGTCGATGCGGAAGATCGACTGCTCGTCGAACACCAGATGCAGGACCCGGTTCAGCCAGCGCGCCGATTGCAGATCGTGACCGAAGGGCTTTTCCACCATCAGCCGCGCGCCATGCGCCGTGCCCGACTGCTCCAGCCCCTGGACGACGGTCTCGAACATGGTCGGCGGCACCGCCATGTAATGCAGCGGTCGCTGTGCGGTGCCGAGCGCGCTCTTCAGTTTCTCGAACGTCGCTCCGTCACGGTAGTCGCCGCTGACGTAGCGCAGCAGCGAGGCGAATTTGGCGAAGGCTTTTTCGTCGATCTTGCCGAGCGCATTGACGATGCCGTCACGCGCGCGCGCCTGCAATTGCTTGAGGTCCCAGGCATCGAAGGCGACGCCGATCACCGGTTCGGTAAGCGTGCCCTTGGCGACCATCTGGTAAAGGGCTGGAAATATCTTCTTGTGGGCGAGGTCGCCGGTGGCCCCGAAGAGCACCAGCGTGTCGGACCGTTCCTGGCTCATGCGCGTGTCTCCCCCGCTGTCCTCACTTGCCGGCCTTCGGCTTCTCAACATGGCCGCCAAAGGCATAGCGCATGGCGGAGAGCAGCTT
>NZ_RZQA01000648.1:0-3766 GCF_004022915.1 Mesorhizobium sp. M7A.F.Ca.US.006.04.2.1 | reverse complement strand
CGCGAAAGCGCTGCACCAAGGCAAAGGGACAGGACGGAATTTATCTCCGCATCAGGCGGAAAAATCGATCTGAATTTCCCGGCGAGTGCCCGGAAACCTCAGCGCCCGCACCTGGCGGGAGCACGAGAAAACGCAACGCCGCCACCAGCCCGATGGCGCCGATCACCAGACCGGCCAGGCCGGTGAACACGGCGAAATAGCCGCAGGCGCCCTCGAAACAGCTCATCTCGGTGGCATCGGCGATCAGCGAGCCGATGGCGAATCCGCCCACGGCGCCGATGACCGCGCCCAGGACGATGCCGAGCAGCGCGGCGATGACCGAGACGAAGGCCGATGGGCTCTCGGTTTTCGGATTGACATAAACGGCATCGGCTTCGGATCCATGGCGCAGCAGATAGATGCAGAGCGCGCCGATGGCGATTTCGGCGCCGGTGATGACAAGCGCCTGGCCCGAGAAGACGAATCCCGGCACCGTAGGGGCATAGGCATGGATGACCAGCAGCCCGACGATTATGGCAATCTGCCAGATCGTGAACTGGCGCGGGAAGCGGGCCGAGCGGCCGAAGGCGAGGCCGAGCAGGTAAAGCCCCCACAGGATGGTGACGATGTCGACGACGAGCCCGCCATAGATAAGGTAAAGCACGCTGTCTGGCAGGCCGGTGGCGCCGACCGCGGGCCAGACGGAGATCAGGCCGTAGACCGACCACGCCATGACGAAGACAAGCCAGCCCACCGGCACGAAGGACAGCCCGCTGTCCGGCCGCCTGACTGGCGTCTGTCCATTGCTCGATGTCATGTCCGCACAATGCCCTCGCAAAGCCTCGGCACCCGACAGGCAACTCCGGGGGAAGTCAAGGGCGGCCGTCCCTGCGGTCCTGCCTGTGCACACCATTGCAGCGGCGGCGCCCGCAAAAACGGGCATGCCGGCGGCCTCGTGAAACACTGTGTGGCCGGCAAAGCGAATAGACTGCCGTTATGGCTTGGCATTCGCCGTCGGATCGACTAGATGAGCCCCGCGCCTGTTGCTTCGACGGCTCAGGTGCAGGGGAAGGCGTTTGCTGGTTGGCGACGCCGATGGCGAAAGTTCCGTCTTTCCCCAAGGGAGGTGCATCTCCCCAACCCGCGCGGCAAAACCGGCCGACGCGACATGCATGGACGGAGAGGTGGCCGAGTGGTTGAAGGCGCACGCCTGGAAAGTGTGTTTACGGGAGACCGTAACGCGGGTTCGAATCCCGCTCTCTCCGCCATCCTGCTTCGCTCTACGAGCTTCGCAGGACAAGCCCGAGCCTTTGCGCGAAGCAGGGCGGTAAACATCCCGCCGCGCTCTGCCCTAAAAACCTGCCAATCACAGGAGATGGCATGCCGAACGATGTAATCGTGCGCGACAGCAATGGCGCTCAATTGAATGACGGCGATTCCGTCACGCTGATCAAGGACCTCAAAGTCAAAGGCACTTCGGAAACGATCAAGCGCGGCACGTTGGTGAAGGCTATCCGCCTGAACGGCAATCCCGGCGAGATCGAATGCAGCACCAAGCAAGTGAAAGGCCTGGTGCTCAAGACCGAGTTCGTGAAGAAGGCGTGAGCCTCAGGGCGGCAAGCGATCTCGATGGCTCCTTCGGGATTTTGGAGAGCCTGCCGTCGCCAAGTGGACTGCGGAGCCGTTGAGCGTCCGGCACACGATCGTTGCGCTGCGAAATTGATAATTTCGCCGACCAGGCACAATCAAAAAACCGCCAAGACCCAAGCTTGGAACCTCCTGCCTTGTTGCGCGTTTCACCGCGTCTCGTTCGCGGACCCGCCGGATATCTCTCCAAGCGCGCAAAAAAACCAGGAGCCCGCTTCATGCACGACAAGCTGTTTCATTCCCCGGTCGCACTCTCGGTCGGCCTTGGCTTCAAACGCGAGATTGCGTCGCTGGCCGAAATGCACGACTTCCTCACCAATTGGACGACCTCCCGCCGCGGCCCGCTCTACCGCAACGCGGTGGAAGCATGTGAACTCGCCATCCCAGGCTATGTGACCATCGAGCAGGCCCGCCACGCGCTCGTCCAGTTTGCGCAAGCTTCTTGTATCCTGTGGCCGGACCTCGAGCCGGTGGCGGGCGTGCACGCCGTTGCGCGTGGCTATGGCGGCTACGCCGCCTGAAGATCGATACCCTCCGTGGCGGCTAAAGCCACACCACCATAGAAGGCCCGGCTGGCCCCAGCCGGGCTTTCCCGTTTCCGGCAGCTCGCAAGCAAATCGCAATCCTGTGGCTGGCCACCTGCCTTGCGCGACAATCCCCTGCGTGGAGTGTTGGGAAGAGCCCGCGCAAAAATCTTTATGAAATTCCTATTTCTTTCCACTGCGCCCCGTCTCGAACCTTTATGGCGATCGGGTCCATATTCCCCTCACACAGCCGGTTCCGTCGTCAAAGATGCGACGGGCCACTTCCGATATATTGCGAAATCCCCTGTCAAATTCGCAAAGTACAAAAGAACAACAGGAATAAACACAATGGATATAGCCGTTATCGGGATCGGAATTTTGTTCTTCGCCCTTTGTTTCGCCTACATCAAAGCTTGTGACGCGCTCTAGAGCGAGGCTGAAAAAATGATCGTCGACTATATTCTTGGTGGCGGCGTTACGCTGTTCCTGCTCGCCTACCTGACATACGCCCTCGTTCGTCCAGAACGCTTCTGAAGGCACGGAAAGCCACAGCCATGACACTGAACGGTTGGATACAGATCCTGGTCTATTGCGGGATCGTCATATTGCTGGTGAAGCCGCTCGGCGGCTACATGCACCGCGTCTTCAACGGCGACCGGACGCTGCTCTCGCCCGTCTTTGGCCCGCTCGAGCGCGGGCTGTACCGTGTTTGCGGAACCAGCGAACGCGAGGAACAGCACTGGACCACCTATGCGGTCGCCCTGCTGCTCTTCAACCTTGCCGGCTTCCTGGTGCTCTACGCCCTGCAGCGCCTGCAGGGCAGCCTGCCCTACAACCCGGCCGGCATGACAGCGGTTGAACCAGGGCTCGCCTTCAACACCGCCGCCAGCTTCATGACCAACACCAACTGGCAGAACTATGGTGGCGAGAGCACGATGTCCTATCTCGTGCAGATGGCTGGGCTGACGGTGCAGAACTTCGTTTCGGCGGCCACGGGCATTGCCATAGCCATCGCGCTGATCCGCGGCTTTGCCCGGGCTTCGGGCAAGTCGATCGGCAATTTCTGGGTCGATATGACCCGCTCCACACTCTATTTGCTGCTGCCGTTCTGCGTCGTGCTGACGCTGGCCTATGTCTGGCTCGGCATGCCGCAGACGCTGGGCGCCTATGTCAACGCCACGACGCTCGAAGGCGCGCAGCAGACCATCGCCGTCGGCCCGGTCGCTTCGCAGGTGGCCATCAAGATGCTCGGCACCAATGGCGGCGGCTTCTTCAACGCCAATGCCGCGCACCCGTTCGAGAACCCCGACGCGATCTCCAACCTGATCCAGATGGTGTCGATCTTCGCCATCGGCGCCGCCTTGACCAATGTCTTCGGCCGCATGATCGGCAACCAGCGCCAGGGCTGGGCGATCCTCTCGGCCATGGGCGTCATGTTCATCGCCGGTGTCGCCATCTGCTACTGGGCGGAAGCCGCCGGCAACCCGCTGGTGCATGCGCTGGGCATCGACGGCGGCAACATGGAGGGCAAGGAGACACGTTTCGGCATCGCCTTGTCGGCGCTGTTTGCCGTCATCACCACGGCCGCTTCCTGCGGCGCTGTCAACGCCATGCAC
>NZ_RZQA01000647.1:0-3770 GCF_004022915.1 Mesorhizobium sp. M7A.F.Ca.US.006.04.2.1 | reverse complement strand
GAGAGGATTCAGGCTTTTTCGTGATGCCGCCAGCAGCTTACGCTATATTTCGCCGGTACCGCGATCATGTTTGGAAACAAGCGTTAATCGTTGCCGGCGATGGCGCGGATCCGGATCACGAACAGCGTTGCCTCATGGGCGGGTTGGACAAGCAGGCCGGTGCTGACCGGCCCGGACAGCAGAGTGTCAAGCGGCCCGAGGCGAACCGGTTCAGCGGCGGGCACACTGATGTCGCCGTCCAAGCACAGGATGAGCGTTGTGCCGGCTTCAGTCCGGATTTCCACGGGGGCCGAAATCACCAGGCGTTCGACCGAATGCGTCATCCGGCTTCGGCGGGTCATGACATTGAGATCGGTGATCGGTCCGCCGATCAGCGCGGCCGAGGTCTGCACGTCGGCCGGGAAAGAAAACAGGGCGGTCGTCCTGTTTATAGATCTCGGCGGGTAGCCGGCAATCTCGAGGACGATGCCCTCGCCTTCGAGCACGGCAAGGGTGCGATCGATGCCGGCGAATTGCGAGAACGGACCGCTCGATTCGACACGCGCCATCGACACGCGCCAGTCGAAATCGTTTAGCCCGGCACCGGGCGGCGAGACGGCGATTTCCGTCGTCACGCCGCCGCCGTTCTTCCACGGCATCGACCGGTATTCGGCTGCCCGCAGGATGCGCATACCTAGCCCTCCGCTATGGTTACGGGCGTTCGAAACTCGAAAAGCCGACTCCGCGGCTTTTCGCCTGCCTGCGGCCGGACGTTTCTCACCCGAGAATGCCGGGCAGGTTGAGCTGGTGCTCCTTGGCGCATTCGATGGCAACGTCGTAGCCGGCATCGGCGTGGCGCATGACACCGGTCGCCGGGTCGTTCCACAACACCCGCTCCAGGCGCCTGGCGGCTTCGCGCGTGCCGTCGGCGACGATGACCATGCCGGCGTGCTGCGAGAAACCCATGCCGACGCCGCCGCCATGGTGCAGCGACACCCAGGTGGCACCGGACGCCGTGTTGAGCAATGCGTTGAGCAGCGGCCAGTCGGACACCGCGTCCGAGCCGTCCTTCATCGATTCCGTTTCGCGGTTCGGCGAAGCAACCGAGCCGGAATCGAGGTGATCGCGACCGATGACGACAGGCGCCTTCAGCTCACCCTTGGCCACCATTTCATTGAAGGCAAGGCCGAGCTTGTGGCGGTCGCCAAGGCCGACCCAGCAGATGCGCGCCGGCAGGCCCTGGAAGGCGATGCGCTCGCGCGCCATGTCCAACCAGTTGTGCAGGTGGGTGTTGCCGGGCGTCAGTTCGCGCACCTTGGCGTCGGTCTTGTAGATATCTTCCGGATCGCCCGACAGAGCCGCCCAGCGGAAGGGGCCTATGCCGCGGCAGAACAGCGGACGGATATAGGCCGGCACGAAGCCGGGGAAGGCAAAGGCGTTCTCGAACCCCTCCTCCTTGGCCACCTGGCGGATGTTGTTGCCATAGTCGAGCGTCGGCACGCCGGCGTTCCAGAACGCCACCATCGCCTCGACATGTTCGCGCATGGAAGCGCGGGCCGCCTTCTCGACCGCCTTGGGGTCGCTGACGCGCTTCTCGCGCCACTCGGCCATCGTCCAGCCCTTCGGCAGATAGCCGTTGATGGGATCATGCGCCGAGGTCTGGTCGGTGACCATATCGGGGCGAATGCCACGCCTGAACATCTCCGGGACGATCTCAGCCGTATTGCCAAGCAGGCCGACCGACTTCGCCTCGCCGGCCTTGGTCCAGCGTTCGATCTTTTCCAGCGCCTCGTCGAGCGTCTCGGCGCGCTCGTCGACGTAGCGGGTGCGCAGGCGAAAATCGATCGAGTCCGGGTTACATTCGATGGCGAGACAGCAGGCGCCGGCCATGACGGCGGCGAGCGGCTGGGCGCCACCCATGCCGCCGAGGCCGCCGGTCAGGATCCATTTTCCCTTGAGATTGCCGCCATAGTGCTGGCGACCGGCCTCGACGAAGGTCTCGTAGGTGCCTTGCACGATGCCTTGCGTGCCGATGTAGATCCACGAGCCGGCCGTCATCTGGCCGTACATCATGAGGCCCTTCTTATCGAGCTCGTTGAACTTTTCCCAATTCGCCCAGTGCGGCACCAAATTGGAGTTGGCGATCAGCACACGCGGGGCGTCCGGATGGGTGCGGAAGACGCCGACCGGCTTGCCCGACTGGACCAGCAAAGTCTCGTCATCGGCCAGCGTCCTCAAGGAGGCGACGATGCGGTCGAAATCGTTCCAGGTGCGCGCCGCCCGGCCGATGCCGCCATAGACGACCAGTTCGTTGGGATTTTCAGCAACATCCGGGTCGAGATTGTTCATCAGCATGCGCAGCGGCGCTTCCGTCAGCCAGGAGCGCGCGCTGATTTCGGTGCCGCGCGGGCTGCGGACTTCGCGGATGTTGTGGCGAGGATTGTTCATGGCGTCACTCCATAAGAGGATCTGATGTCAGACACGCGCCCAGGATGTCGCGGTCTCGAGGATTTTCCGCAGGGTGGCGCGGATCGGTGCTGCGAACTCGGCGTCATAGGGCACCGGCCAATTGTCCGGCGTGCCCTTGCCATCGGGCTCGCGCATATAGATGCGGTTGGAGAGTTCCATCTGCAGTGCGTGCACGCCTTGTTGCGGCTGGCCGAAATGGCGTGTGATCCAGCCGCCCTTGAAGCGGCCGTTGATGACAAAGGTTTCACCGGTTTCGGCCATGATCTGGCCGACCATCGCCTGCAGCGTCGGATCGGCGCTCCTGCCGTCATTGGTGCCGAGATTGAAAACCGGCAGCGTGCCTTCGAACAGGCGCGGCAGCACTGAACGGATCGAGTGGCAGTCATAGAGCACGATCTTTTCGTGTAGCCCGCGCAACCGGCCGATCTCGGCCTGCAAGGCGGCATGGTACGGCACGAAGAATTCCTCGCGACGCTCGTCGATCTCCGACGGCCCCGGTTCTTCGCCCTCGCGATAGAGCGGATCGCCATCGAAGGTCTCGGTCGGGCAAAGGCCCGTCGTCGCCTGGCCGGGGTAAAGCGAGGCGCCGGAGGGATCGCGGTTGACGTCGATGACGGTGCGGGAGATCGCGGTGTGCACCACCGTCGCCCCGAGGCCGGCGGCAAAGTCATAGAGATTATCGATCCACCAATCGCAGTCGCGGCGGCCGAGCCAGGGTGAGACCAGCCGATTCTCAAGGCCGGCGAGGTCGATGCCGGTGTGTGGTATCGACACCAGCAACGGGGCTGTGCCGGGCGTGACCGTCAGCCAGGGCGCGCTTGCCATCACACCGCTCCGGAAATCGACGGCAGAGCCACACCGCCGGCGGCCTCGATGGCCGCACCGCTGCGCACCATGGCGATGGCTTTTTCCATATCGGGGTGGAAATGGCGGTCATTGTCGAGATGTGGCACCTCGGCCCGCACCAGCCTGCGCACCGCCTCCAGGGCGTCGCTCGAGGCCAGCGGCGCGTGGAAATCGCAGCCTTGGGCCGCGGCCAGCAATTCGATGCCTATCACCGCGGTGGCGTTCTCGACCATGCCGATCAGCCGGCGCGCACCGTGCGCCGCCATCGAAACATGGTCTTCCTGGTTGGCCGAGGTGGGGATCGAATCGACTGATGCCGGATAGGCTTTCTGCTTGTTTTCCGAGACGAGCGCCGCCGCCGTCACCTGCGGGATCATGAAGCCGGAGTTCAGGCCGGGCTTGGGCGTCAGGAAGGCCGGCATGCCGAAAAGTGCCGGATCGACAAGCATGGCGATGCGGCGCTCCGACAGCGAGCC
>NZ_RZQA01000646.1:0-3781 GCF_004022915.1 Mesorhizobium sp. M7A.F.Ca.US.006.04.2.1 | reverse complement strand
GTGCAGGAGAACCGGCTCACGGTCGACGATTTGATCTGGCCGATCTTCGTCGTCGAGGGCAAGGGTATCCGCGAGCCTATCGCCGCCATGCCCGGCGTCTTCCGCCTGTCGATCGATCTCGCCGTCAAGGAGGCAGAGCGCGCGGCAAAACTCGGCATTCCCGCCCTCGCCACCTTCCCCAATGTGGACATCTCGCTGCGCGACCAGACCGGCTCGCACATCCTCGATCCCGACAATGTGATCAACCGCGCCACCCGTGCGATCAAGGATGCGGTACCGCAGATCGGCATCATCACCGACGCAGCGCTCGACCCATTCACCAGCCACGGCCATGACGGCATCCTGCGCGACGGCATCATCGTCAACGACGAGACAGTGGAACAGGTGACCGCCGCTGCAGTCATCCAGGCGGCCGCCGGCGCCGACATCATCGCACCGTCCGACATGATGGACGGTCGCATCGGCGCCATCCGCGACGCGCTCGATGCCAATGGTTTTCAGGACGTGGCGATCATGTCCTATGCGACCAAATTCGCCTCGGCCTTCTACGGACCCTATCGCGAGGCGGTGGGCACCGCCGGTCTGCTCAAGGGCGACAAGAAGACCTATTACATCGACCATGCCAATTCGGACGAGGCGGTGAGAGAGGCCGAACAGGACATCGCCGAGGGCGCCGACATGCTGATGGTCAAGCCCGGCCTGCCCTATCTCGACATCATCCGGCGGCTGAAGGACGAGTTCCAGATGCCGACCTTCGCCTACCAGGTGTCAGGCGAATATTCGATGATCAAGGCGGCAGGCGCCAATGGCTGGATCGACGGCGAGAAGGCAATGCTGGAATCGCTGCTCGCCTTCAAGCGCGCCGGCTGCGACGGCATCCTGACCTATTTCGCACCCGAAGTGGCGGAGATGTTGAAGGGGTAATTTCTCTTCGCGACGACGGCCGGTCGCGGCGAGCAATGTCGGCCAATCCGCTTCGACATCCATACCAATTTCCGGCTCTTGGCCGGGGAATCCATAGCGAGGGCCACTTGACCGTTGCGTGGGCTTCGTTTGAGCTTGAAAATACCGCTTGCAATTCACAATCGGTTTGTTACAAAAAACTGCTTGCAAAACACAATCGGTTATCGAGGAGGCTCGCATGTCCAAACTTCGCGTCAACGCTTTCACCCTATCGCTCGACGGCTATGGCGCCGGTCCCGATCAGGATCTGCAAAATCCGCTCGGCGTCGGTGGGGAATCCTTGCACAAGTGGTTTGTCGACACCCGCACCTTCCGCGAGATGGTGCTCGGACAAGATGGCGGCACCACCGACGTCAACGAGGCGTTCGCGGCGCGCAGCTTCGAAAATGTCGGCGCCTGGATCCTCGGCCGCAACATGTTCGGACCGATCCGCGGCGAATGGCCTGACGACAGCTGGAAAGGCTGGTGGGGCGACAACCCGCCCTATCATGTGCCGGTTTTCGTGCTGACCCATCACAAGCGGGAACCGATCACGATGGAGGGCGGCACCACTTTCCACTTCGTCATCGACGGCATCCATTCAGCTCTTGAACAGGCCAAGGCTGCCGCTGGCGGCAAGGATGTGCGGGTCGGCGGCGGCGTCGCCACCATACGGCAATATCTGCAGGAAAAACTGATCGACGAGATGCATCTGGCGATCGCGCCGGTGCTGCTGGGCACGGGCGAGAACCTTTTTGCCGGCCTGGACATGCTCAAGCTCGGCTATATCTGCAGCGAGCAGGTGGCGACCCCGCTCGCAACGCACGTCACCATCAAGCGGGCGTAAGGTGGAGAGCCAATCTCCCCCCTCGTGGGGGAGATCGCAGCTTCGTCTGCCTCAATACTTCTCCGGTACGTAGAGCTCGCGCGGCAGCACCTGGCGTTCGTATTCGGGGTTGAAGACGCGCTCCGGCAAAGTGATCTCCTCGTGCGGCACTTCCTCGTAAGGCAGCTGCTTGAGCAGATGGTCGATGCAGTTCAGCCGCGCGCGTTTCTTGTCGTTGCCCTCGACGATGAACCAGGGCGCTTCCGGGATGTTGGTGCGGGCGAAGGTCTCTTCCTTGGCCTTGGTGTACTGCTCCCAGCGCACGCGCGACTGCAGGTCCATCGGCGACAGTTTCCACTGTTTCATCGGATCGTGGATGCGCATCAGGAAGCGCATCTGCTGTTCCTCGTCGGTGATCGAGAACCAGTATTTGACCACGGTGATGCCCGAGCGGACCAGCATGCGCTCGAATTCCGGCACGTCGTGGAAGAATTCTTCGACCTGATCGGGCTGGGCAAAGCCCATCACCCGCTCGACGCCCGAGCGGTTGTACCATGAGCGGTCGAACAGCACGATCTCGCCGCCGGCCGGCAGATACGGGACATAGCGCTGGAAATACCATTGCGACTTTTCGCGCTCCGTCGGCGCCGGCAGTGCGACGACACGGCAGATGCGCGGGTTGAGGCGCTGGGTGATGCGTTTGATGACACCGCCCTTGCCGGCCGAATCGCGTCCCTCGAAGATCACCACCAGCTTCTTCTTGTGGTGGGCGACCCAGGACTGCAGCTTGATCAATTCGGACTGCAGGGTGATCAGGTCGCGAAAATACTGCATGCGATCGATCGAAGGCGGATGCGAGTTCTTGTAGATCTTGGCGATCTCCATCGACAGCGCCGGCTCCGACATTTCGAGCTCATAGTCTTCGTCAAGCGTGTCGGCGAGCTCGGCTTCAAGCCAATCCCTGGCCGGAGAATTCTGTTTTAGCTCGGTCATTATCGGCTGCTCCACTTGCAAGCTCTGTCGATCCACGTCCGGCGCCCCAAACTCCCGGCCTACAGCCCGGGAACGGCAACACCTGAGCCGACTTCCATATAGGCCTGCAATGACGGTTTTATTGCAGCGCGAGCATGGTCACCGCCGCCGTCGGTCCAGCCAGGCATGATCGATCCGCCGCGCTGGCATGGAGACACGTCGCCCAAATTGTCCTACAAATAGCGGCCACTTTCGGGCGCCCTCCCCAGCCCTTTCCCAATGCAATCGCGAGGACCGACATGGAATACCGCACCCTCGGCCGTTCCGGCCTGAAAGTATCGACACTGACCATGGGGACCATGACGTTCGGCGGCGCCGGTGCTTTTTCGGCGGTTGGCAAGACCGATCTCGACGAAGCGCGCCGGATGATCGATCTCTGTATCGACGCCGGCATCAATGTCATCGACACCGCCAATGTCTATTCGAACGGCATTTCCGAAGAAATCATCGGCGAAGCGCTCGGCGGCAAGCGCAAGGGCGACGTGCTGATCGCCTCCAAGGCACGGATGCGGATCGGCAAAGGTCCAAACGATGAAGGCCTGTCGCGCCATCACCTGATCCGGGAATGCGAGAAGAGCCTGAAGCGGCTCAAGACCGACGTCATCGACATCTATTTCCTGCACGAATGGGATGGCGTGACGCCGCTGGAGGAAACCATCGGCGCGCTCGACACGCTGGTTGCCCAGGGCAAGATCCGCTATGTCGGCTGCTCCAACTATTCCGGCTGGCAGGTGATGAAGGCGCTCGGCATCAGCGACAGCCGTCATCAGCCGCGCTTCATCACGCAGCAGATCCACTACACGCTGGAAGCGCGCGAAGCGGAGTACGAACTGCTGCCGATTTCCGTCGACCAGGGGCTGGGCGTTCTGGTCTGGAGCCCGCTTGCCGGCGGATTGCTGTCCGGCAAATACCGCCGTGACAGCCCCACCGCCCGCCAACTCGCGGGCTGGTCGGAACCACCGATCCGCGACGAGGACCGGC
>NZ_RZQA01000645.1:0-3785 GCF_004022915.1 Mesorhizobium sp. M7A.F.Ca.US.006.04.2.1 | reverse complement strand
ATGCCACGGCGCCGGCGATCTGGATAATGCCTTCGAGATCGGCCGCCTCGGCCTTCAGCAGCAGATCAGCCTCGTGTGCCGGGTCGACGCCCGGCAGCGCCAGGCCGGTGATGGTCTCGATCGCGCGTACGCCATGGATCGTCGGCAGGAAGGCAGCGACGTCGAGGCCCTGGCGGCGTGCCCAATCGCTCCACACCCGTTCCGCCGAGGCGATGGAATTGATGAGCGTGCCGTCCATGTCGAAGAGGAAGGCCGCGAATTTTCTGCTTGAATACATGATTTTCCTTGAGTCCGGGGAGCGCTGGTGGGGTTGCCGAACCTAACGTCTCGACCGCGGCAGGGGAAGACACGGGGTGGGCTTTTCGATCGGCCCAGGGAACCACGGTATCCTCCGGGCGTTTGGGAAGGACTGCTTCTCACAAGATCGAAGGGGGGACCAACGATGCTGATCCGGCTCGGCTATGAAATCGCCATCGAATGCGTAGCCGCCACGCCGGTGATTTCAGTGCTCGAGATCCATCGGGACAGGCAGGCTGATATCAAGCGGCAGACGCGGGTGCTGACCTCGCCCGCGGTGCCGACAAGGCTGTACCACGATCTGCATGGCAATGCCTGCCGGCGCTTCACAGCGCCCGCCGGTGGTTTTCGCATCCTGTACGACGCGGTCGTCGAGGACAGCGGCGAGACGGACGAGGTAAACACGCTGGCCAGGGAAGTGCCGGTGGCGGACCTGCCGGACGAAGTTCTCGGTTATCTCCTGGGCAGCCGCTATTGCGAGACGGATCATCTGAGCAGCCTGGCCTGGCAGCTCTTCGGCGACATTCCGTCCGGTTGGGCGCGCGTGCAGGCTATCGTCGACTATGTCCACAACCGGCTGTCGTTCGGCTATGGCTATGCGCGCTCGACCCGCACGGCGGCTCAGGCGCATGAGGAACGCGTCGGGGTCTGCCGCGACTTCGCTCATCTGGCGATCACGCTTTGCCGCTGCATGAATATTCCGGCACGCTATGTGAACGGCTATCTCGGTGATATCGGCGTGCCAGCCGATCCGGCACCGATGGACTTTTCGGCGTGGCTGGAAGTGTTCCTCGACGGCAAATGGTACACGTTCGATCCTCGCCACAACACGCCAAGAATCGGCCGCATCGTCATCGCCCGCGGCCGCGACGCCACCGACGTGCCGCTGCTGCATAGTTTCGGCGCCCACCGGCTCAGCCTGTTCAAGGTATGGACCTATGAACAGGAAGGCAATCTGTTCAACCCGCCCTACCACGGTATCGACAGGACCGTCGGCGCACAGATGCTGGCCTAACGGTATGTCGATTCAGGTGAGGCCGGTCTGCAAATGACGGCTTTCTGCGCTTCCGGTGCTCACGGACCAAATGTCCGCTCCGCTCCGGTTCTCGAAAGCCATCATTTTCGACCTGGCCTGACCTGAATCTCAACACCCCTTGAGGCGCGGCCAAAAGCGGCCCTGGTTTTCAAACGTGATGGCGCTTTGGTCTTTCGACGGCCGGAGGCGTTGGATCCGATCATTTCGCGCCTTGCAGTCTCGGGACAACTGGCCCGCTTCGGCACACGGACCCTGTCCCGCAACAGGACGTCATCGGGATTCCGTGATTGCTTCGTCTTGAGCATGGTAACCGGCTCGTAAACGCAGCCGCGGCCGCGCTTTTCTGTTTACCAGTCATTCACCTTTGCGGAGCTTGAAGCCGAACAAAAACAATGATTTGGCGGCAAGCGGCCGGCCTTCTGCCAGCCAGCGGCGTCATCCGGCGGGAATCCTGCATTGCCCTGTCCGCGGCGACGAGGCCGAGGCGAATGGAGGCTGTAGGATGCGGAATTACGGGGGTCTTGTTCACGCGGTCGGCGGGTTCGCCAGGGATCGCGGTGGAAATTTCGCAATCCTGTTCGGCCTCAGCGCCTCGGTCTTGGCGCTGGCTGTTGGCTTCTCGGTCAACGTATCGCAGCTCTACAATGCCAGATCGAGCCTCCAAGGCGTCGTCGACGCCGCGGTCACATCGACGGCACGCGACCTAACGACCGGCGCCATCAAGGAAGCCGATGCCAACAAATCGGTGCAAGCCTTTCTCGACGCCAACAGCCAGGCAGGCATTCTGCAGGCCGACCAGATCGTACTCGACAGGCTGATCGTCAACAGGACCGCCAAGACGGTCCAGGCTGACGCCCATGTCGATGTCGGGCTGTATTTCCCGATTTTTGGCACGGGCGACATGAAACGCGTCGCCGCCTCCACGACGGCGCTCTATTCGGACAAGACCGTCGAAGTGGCGATGATGCTCGACATAACGGGGTCGATGGCCAAGCGCGGCAAGGTCGACAAAATCGGCGATCTGAAAACAGCTGCAAAAAACGCCGTCCAGACGATGCTGCAGAAACAGGATCCGCAGAACCCCCGCATCCGCGTCGCGATTGTGCCTTATGCATCTGGCGTCAACGCCGGCAAGCTGGCGGAAAACATCTATGCCGAGAAGCAAGGCAGCTCTGAGCTCCCACCCATCGCTGGCAGTCCGCTTCTCGTCGCCAAGACAGGCAAAAATCTGCTGCCGTCCTTCAGCGACTACATCTCCATGGTCGGCGCGGCGATGCCACGCCCCGACAATTGCGCCACCGAGCGCAAGGACAAGAACGGCAACGCGGATATGAGCGCCGACGGCCCGGATACTGTTCGCACCGACGGGAACGGCAAGAAATACTATGCTCTGGTCAACCGGGACGATCATCTCGGTGACGGGGACATGAACAGGTGCCCTGATGCCAAAGTGATCCCGCTGACCGCCGATTCCGATGCCTTGCTTGAATCGATCGAGGACTTCCGGGCCAATGGGTTTACGGCCGGCGCGATCGCCATTCAGTGGACCTATTATATGCTGTCGCCGCAATGGCGCACTGCGATCAGGAATGCCGGTCTTGGCAAGGGTGCCTCGGATGCCGATCCGAAGAAGATCGCCAAGGTCGCGATCCTGATGACCGATGGCCAGTTCAATACCGCCTTCGCCGGTGCTGGGGACAGCTACAACAGGCAGGGCACCCTTGCGCGCGGCAACGCCGAAACGCTGTGCGACAACATGAAAAACGACGGCATCGAGATTTTCACCATCGGCTTCGATCTGGACGACAAGGATATGTCGACAACCGAGCGGGACCAGGCAAAGGCGGTGCTGAAGGATTGTTCGTCGAAGGATACCTCCGGCGCCAAGAGGCATTTCTTCGACGTGTCCACCGGAGCCGAATTGGACAACGCCTTTCAGGAAATCATTCGCAACACCGAAAAGGTCGCATTGACCCAGTAGTCTAGTCCGCAAACGGAAAAGGCCGCCGCTTCTTTCGAAGCTGGCGGCCTTCCGTGTTTCCGTCCGTGGCGCGGCCCATGGCGATGACCTATCAGGTCAGCCGCCGCGCATTTCGCGCCTTAACGGGAAGACTGCTTCCCGAAAGTGCAATCCGCTGAGGCCACGTTCTGGAAAACGAAATCACTCGACATCGGATCACCTCCTTTCGATTTGTTGAACACATACTCATGATGGGGTGCATTGCAGCAAAAGACAAGGTGCAGGTCTGAAATTAACCAACGGGCGGGCCTGGTGCGGGCCGGCTTGCGATTGCCAGGCCGACCGGGCAAACTTCTGCCCCTGAGCCAGCATTCGGAGGAATCGCATGGAGGCAGCCGAAAAGGCCGCTCGCATCGTTCGAACGGTGATCGAGACATTGAAGCCGGGTTTTGCGGTCAGGCTGTGGACCGGGGAGCGGATCGGCCCCGCCAC
>NZ_RZQA01000644.1:0-3787 GCF_004022915.1 Mesorhizobium sp. M7A.F.Ca.US.006.04.2.1 | reverse complement strand
CGGCGGATCAGCGTGCCAAGCCCCATTCCGAGCGCCTGGACGCCGATCAGGTTAAGTTCGGGCGCGACCTGGCCAAACCACCAGCGCGCATCATATTCCCTAAACCCGGACGCCTTTATCAGCGCCGAGGTTTCAAACTCGAACGTGTTGGGCCGGGCTTCGTCAACGAAATTCAGCGACAAGACAGGACACTCCGAACGACACAAATGCGGTTGTCGAGGCGGTAGCTTACCGGAACCGTTCTTCCGGCCTATCTATCAGTTTGGTTGATCCCTTTCACGACATGGAAAGCCGGCGAGCATCGTTGTCGGGCTATTTCCGCGGTGCCCTGCAAGCCCTGATGCCCGCAAAGATCCGATAATACCGCTGAATGTCGTGATGCCGCGATCTGATCGACGACCGTGCCGCGTTCCAACGTAGGCTGGATTGCGACTCCCAGGACCACCCATAAGGAGCGTTTCCTGGCGTTAATAAACCTTGTAATATTTTGTGATCGCCGCCATTCGAGTTCTCCACAGTCGCGTCCCATTGACCATCTGCGGTTGCTAGAATCCCCCAGGGGAATGCCTTAAGCAGCCGTGAGCAAGAAGCAAGTCTTCTGCTCTGACGAACGCACAGCTTTAAGCACGGGCGCAAAAATGCCGCTGTTTTTTTTCGATATCCGGGACGGCAAATCCCATTCTCCCGATACAGAGGGCACCCACTACGTTGGTGCGCTCGAGGCCCGGGTAGACGCGGTTAAAATGCTGGTCGCCATGGCACAGGACGAAGTTCAGGGCGGGTTACAAAGCAACCTTTCGGTGACTGTTTCTGACGAAAGTCGTCGGCCCGTTATGGAAGCAAATATCGATTGCAGCATAAAAGTCTTTTGACAAATTCCCGATAGCCCTGGACCTAGTTGGCTCCGTCGGGATGCAGCAAGCTTTGTGCAGCTGTCCTGGCCGCACTTGACTTACGGCAGCGGCTTCTGATCACTTTTATACCCCGAGACCACGTAAGCGGAGAAGGCCGCACGATGCTGCTGCACCTCCTCGATACAGCCACGCAAGCTTCGAATGCACATTGCCGGCAGCCCTTCTACTCGTTCGCAAGCGACCGCCGCGGTACTGTCGCACGCTCGATCGCGACGACCGTCCCTTATTCGACTTCGCTGCCGATATTGCACAGGACGGGGGCCTGGCACATCGCCAGGAACCTTTGCCACCGCGAAGCCAATTCGGCGGAACTGGATTACAGGACGTTGACGGTGGCGTGGCCCGGCGCCGGAACGCTTCGTTCCAAGGCGGCTACGCCGCGCCGAGCACGGGCTCTCGTGGCGCAAACAACTGCAAGTGCGATGAAGAAGAGGATGCCTGGATCAGCGCTGCCACCCGACACCGACATTGCAATTATGCTTGCAAGGGCAGCATTCCTGACGCTCGTCACGATTGCATCTGTCTCTGCATCCACCCGTTCCCGAACCGCGCCCAGGCCTCTGGTCACGACATAGAGCAGGGCCACTATCATCAGCGATCCAAACAGACCCAACTGCGACAGGACAGCGATCGGCCAACTCGATGCCCTTGAACTGCCGAAACCAACGCCCAGTCCGCTCGTATCGAGAAACGACTGCAGGCTCTTTACATTCCAATAAGTGCGCTCATGGCCTGACCCGGAATCCGCTTTGTTAATGATGGTGCTGTTGATCAGTCTGACGAACGGGTCCAACGCCTCGGCTTTGTAAAGACTAATGCCCAGTACGGCGGTCCCGCCCACCACCATGAGAGCTATTATCAGTATCTCTTCGCGCGCAACTTTTCCCCTGATGACCGACTGTAGCATGGACAACGCAACGGGGATGCATAGCAGTGTCAGCCCGACGTAAGCCGTCGATGAAGTCGACAGAATGGACAAGAAGAGCAGGATTCCGGCCAGCCATTTCGCAAGCGGTGATTTGGTCTTTCTCCAGTAGCTGTAGCAGAATGCCAGGCAGGCGAGAGAAACGCTGGCGAACGAAGAGGCCTCCGAAAAAGGCCCGGTGATCCGCACAAAGCCTGCCTCGACCGCGTTCGATATAATCGCGTAGTTGGCGGTTCTGATCGGGGCCAGAAAGTCTCCCGCCCCCGCGGTCTTGCCAATGAAATCGATCAGCCCCATTCCCGCGTGCAGGCCGCACCACAAAAAGAAGCCGCGCCTGATTTGATCGATCCGGTTGGAGTGCAGCAGCAGGGCGCAAAGTGCTATCGCGGCGAGGCCACCAAGAATAAAGTAGCCCGTCTGCGAAATGTTGGCTGAAACGGGCGCCAATGAATCTTCTACGACTGTTCCACGGTTCTTGGACTGCACGAATACGGTCGTCTGTCCCGCAAAGAACCTCGGAAACAGCCATGATCCGATGATTGCGTAAAGCATAAGGCTTGTAAGGACCCAGATCGACCCGATGCTTCCGAACACGAATCCAAGATCAAACCAGATACGCCGTCTCGCGGCGACGGCCGTGACGAGCAGGCCCGCGAATAAGGTGTAGATCAAGGGGGATGAGCCACCCAGAAAGCTCAGGGTCATCACGGCCGTCGCACCGAAAGCCTGGGAAGCGATCAAGCCAATGATCAGCATTCCCCTTGAATAGTACGCAACAAGCAAAATAGCCGCGCATACTAGCAGTCCCGGCAAAGACACCTGCATGCCGATCGAGTTCCCGGTGAGCGGATACAGCAAGCTGTCCGATGGCCAATCTTTCGGCAGGTGAGTATCCCCCGCAAGAGAGTCAAAGGGGGTAGCCTTCACCCGCGAAGGGAGGTAGCGGACGCGCTCGTCTCCATCGCCCTTGCCCTTGATGGTGAAGGCAGTGGCCGGCGCAAAATGCGATCCTGGGCTGAATGGCCGCATCTATGTCGGCACTAAGAAATGCGCGTGACGGACCGAAGGCTGGCAACGGGCGGGTTGTCTAGAATCCACCATAAGGAGGAGAGGCGATATGACACCCACGATGTATATCGCATGTTCGGACCCAAGCAGGGTCAGGCAATTCAAGGAAATCTACGAGTGCGCCACTGTGAAAGCCAAGTACCCTGACAGCCATATTGCCAGCAAAGCTGTCGAAAGACTGATCGACGCGCTGGAAGCCGAGATCCAGAATGCCGGATCCGTTCTGGATATGTGTTTGCTGACGGAGGATGGTCCTCAGGTGGCCACCTCAGCCCGAGCCTTCGCAACGCGTATCTGTGTCGGCACAAGCGCGGCGCGGCCGCCCTGGCTTCGCGTTTCCCGGTAGGCGTCGGGATTTCGTGGCTCAAAAATTTACCGAAAATTAACTTATGTTAGCGCCCGCTTGTGAATAGCCCATAAGCTACTCACGCTGTTCTGGCTGGGAATGAGGAACAGCGGGTGCACCAGGTTGGACAATTCCAGCCAGGCTCTCAGAACGGGTGGGCATTACTATACTTTCTGAAGAAACTGGCGAGTGAGGGGCTAATTGCCGCCTCAGGGCGAATTTTGTTGGGAAAAGGGTGGGTTAGAGTATGAGTTCCACAGTAGAACTGCATAAATACACTTCGGTAGAGCCGGCAGGAATTCCGTCCGGCGGAAAAGCAACGGTCCATGAACAAGTAGGCAGAGAATGCCTCCTCATCTTGGACGGAAGGGCGCTAGATCGCGAATGTCTGGCATCGGCCTTGGAAGACCACGAACTCGGCATGGCCGTCGAGGCCAAGGGTTCGATAGACGAATGGCGCGTGAAAGAGGGGATGATCCTTGCAGCCATTCTTTTCAACCTGGGCGGCCGGAAAGTCACCGACCATGGCATAGC
>NZ_RZQA01000643.1:0-3789 GCF_004022915.1 Mesorhizobium sp. M7A.F.Ca.US.006.04.2.1 | reverse complement strand
GCAGCTGGATGTTTGACAGCCGCTAGGCGACCGAAGCATTGGCAAATTGGCCGGACCGCGCTATCCAGTCGGAGGGGCCGCGGCAAAAACCGAGGAAACATCAGATGAAACGTCTAGCCATCCTGACTGCTGTCGCGTCCGTGCTTTTTGCCGACGCCGCCAGCGCCCAATACAATGATGAGCCCGCCTGCATGATGTTCGAGCACGCGAATTTTCGCGGTCGGTCCATCGGTATGGGCCCCGACGATTCCGTGAACTTTCGCGGCGGCCAGTTCTGGAACGACCGTGTGTCGTCGGTGATTGTGCGCCGGGGTTGCGCACTCATTGCCTATGAGGACTCCCGGATGGGTGGCCGCTCGATCGAGATCCGGCGCCGGATCCGCGATTTCGGCGGCAGCGACTGGAATGACCGTATATCGTCGGCGGAGTGCACCTGCGACGATTATTGAGGCCATTTTGGATTAGCCACGATGGATTTCTGGCGGTGGTAGCCATTGGCCGACAGCAGAGCCGGGCCTGCCGGTTGCCTCACCAAGCTGTTCATTGACAAGCCGATTGGCGTCTGTGAGACAATTCCCCAGCAAAAACAAAAGGGGAACCGACATGAACAGGATCGCCGTTCTTACCGCAACTCTGACACTTGCCGCCGGCCTGTCCGCACCGGCGATGGCTGCCACCTCGGTCACTATCGGCATCAGCGGCTGGACAGGCTTCGCGCCGCTGACGCTTGCGAAGCAGGCGGGCATCTTCGAGAAACACGGACTCGACGTGACCTTGAAAAAGGTGCCGCAAGCGAGCCGGCCGCTCGCCATCGCCAGCGGCGACCTGCAATGCGCGGCCACCACGGTGGAGACCTGGCTGGTGTGGAACGCCAGCGGCGTCACCACCAAGCAGATCTTCCAGCTCGACAAATCCTACGGCGCCGACGGCATCGTCGCCCGCAACAACATCAAGACCGTCGCCGATCTCAAGGGCAAGAACGTCGCGTCATCGGCGCCGGGCACGTCGCCCTATTTCATGCTCGCCTGGGTGCTGAACAAGAACGGCATATCGACGAAGGACGTCACCGTCGTCAATCTGGAGCCTGATGCGGCGGCGCAAGCTTTCCTCGCCGGGCAGAACGACGCCGCCGTCACCTACGAGCCGTTCATCTCGGCGGTGCGCGACAAGTCGGACCAGGGCCATATCCTGGCGACGACGCTCGACTACCCGATGGTGCTCGACACGGTGGGCTGCACACCCGAATTCCTGAAAACCAATCCGGATGCCGCCAAGGCGCTGGCCGACAGCTATTTTGATGCACTCGACCTGATCAAGAGCGATCCGCAGAAATCCTACGAGACCATGGGTGCCGACGTGAAACAGTCGGCCAAGGAATTCGAGGATTCGGCGAAATACCTGAAATGGGCCGACCGGGCGGAGAACAAACAGTTCTTCACCAAGGAATTCCAGGACTTTTCCAAGACCGCCGGCGAACTGCTGCTGCAGATGGGACTGATCAAGGAAGCGCCCGACGTCACCACGTTGGCTGACACCAGCGCGGTTTCGAACTGATCGTTCGGCCTTTGACCATCAAGCGGCGGCGCCTGGCGCTGCCGCCTTCTCTTGGACAAAGCGCGATTTGAGCATGGGGACCATTTGAAAATGGCGACGATTTGACGATGCGCCCCTTGCATCCCGTCTCGCCGGGCATCCGAACCGTGCTCGGCATTTCCTTCTTCGTGCTTTTCGTGGCCTTCTGGGCTTGGATCACGCTAGGCGGCCACGTCAACCGCATCTTCCTCGCCGATCCGCTGTCGATGCTGCGGGATGGCTGGCGGCTTTTGGTCGAAGACCGTTTCTGGCTCGACGTTCTGATCACCATCTGGCGCGTCTTCGGCGGCTTCCTGCTTGCCTCGGTCGTCGCGGTGCCGCTTGGCATCGCGATGGGCGCCTGGAAGCCAGTGGAGGCGTTTCTGGAGCCTTTTGTCTCCTTCGCCCGCTACTTGCCTGCGTCGGCATTCATCCCACTGCTCATCTTGTGGGCCGGCATCGGCGAGCTGGAAAAACTGCTGGTCATCTTCGTCGGCTCGGTGTTCCAGATCGTCCTCATCATCGCGGTCAAAGTTGGCGGCACACGACGCGATCTGGTCGAGGCCGCCTACACGCTGGGTTCCACCAACAGCGGCATCGTCAACCGGGTGATCATGCCGGCCAATGCGCCGGAGATCGCCGAGACGCTGCGGCTGGTGCTCGGCTGGGCCTGGACCTATGTCATCGTCGCGGAACTGATCGGCTCGTCATCCGGCATCGGCTACATGATCATCAACAGTCAGTCGCGGCTGGCGACGGGTCAGATCATCTTCGGCATCATCGTCATCGGACTGATCGGGCTGTTGTCCGACTTCGCCTTCAAGGCCTTCAACCGCTGGCTCTTTCCGTGGAGCCTGGCGTGAACAAGCTTCTCATCGAGGGCGTTTCGCGCACCTTTGCCGGCGTGCGCGGCGGTCAGCCGGTCAAGGCGCTGATGCCGATCGACCTGGCGGTCGCCGCCAACGACTTCATCACTATTCTGGGGCCGTCCGGCTGCGGGAAGTCGACACTGCTCAGGATTGTCGCGGGCCTGGAAGCATCGAGCGAGGGCCGTGTGCTGCTCGACGGCAAGGCGGTGACCCGGCCGGGGCCGGATCGCGGCATGGTCTTTCAGTCCTACACGCTGTTTCCCTGGCTGACTGTGGCGCAGAACATCGCTTTCGGCTTGCGCGAACGCGGAATGCCCGAAAAGGAGCGGGACGGGGTCGTCGCTTCCTACATCAATCTCGTCGGCCTGAAAGGGTTCGAGAACCATTGGCCGAAGCAGCTCTCCGGCGGCATGCAGCAGCGCACGGCGATCGCCCGGGCGCTGGCTAACGATCCGGAGATCCTGTTGCTGGACGAGCCGTTCGGCGCGCTCGACAACCAGACGCGCGGTCTGATGCAGGAACTGCTGCTCGGCATCTGGGAACGGCGCCAAAAGACGGTGCTGTTCGTCACCCATGACATCGAGGAGGCGATCTTCATGGCCTCGCGCGTCATCGTGATGACGGCGCGGCCCGGCCGCATCAAGTCGGATGTCGCCATCGACCTGCCGCATCCGCGCCATTACACGCTGAAGACCAGCCCGGAATTCTCGGCGCTGAAAGCGCGGCTGACCGAGGATATTCGGGTCGAGGCGATGCGCACGGCGCAGGCGTAGTCAGACCGACACAGCCTGATCATCTGGAAAGATACTTGGCTCGCTCAACAGCTTGAGGCGAGGAAGATCACGTTTCGGGGCGTCCAGAGCCGCCTTGAGCGCTAGCCATTTTTCGACATCGAGAGGAAAGATGCGCCGGTCGGCCAGTCTTTCGGGTCGAGTCGTTCTCGTACTCACGTGACACCTCTGCTCAGGCGGCCAGCAGCTGCTTGCGGTCGACGCGCTCCTGCTGCGGCGAGCGGGCGTAGAGTTCGCGGTAGCATTTGGAGAAATGCGAGGCCGAGACGAAGCCGCAGGCGACCGCCACCTCGACCACTGGCATCGAGGACTGGATCAGCAGGTGCCGAGCGCGGTCGAGCCGGATTTCGAGATAATAGCGGGCGGGGGAGCGGCCCATCTCGGTGCGGAACAGCCGCTCGATCTGGCGGCGCGACAGGTCGACATGATCGGCGATCTCGATCAGTGACAGCGGCTCCGACAGATTGCCCTCCATCAACTCGATGATGGTCAGCACTTTCGAGTTCTGGACGCCGAGGCGGGCGCGCAGCGGCAGGCGCTGGCGGTCGGTGGGGCTG
>NZ_RZQA01000642.1:0-3789 GCF_004022915.1 Mesorhizobium sp. M7A.F.Ca.US.006.04.2.1 | reverse complement strand
GCGCCGACGCAAACTCGATCAGTTCCATGCAGCTCGACGGCTCGTCGCCCGCACCCACCGAATAGACGACGCCAAGCCGGTCGGCCTGCTGCTTGAGATAGCAGCCGATGGTGACGTCGGCCTCGACGTTCATCATCACCAGATGCTTGCCGTGCTCCATCGCCATGAGGTCGAAATCGGCGGCGACGCCCGGCTTGCCGGTGGCGTCGATGACGACGTCGATCAGCGGATTGGTGACCAGCATCTCGTTGGATGTGACGGCGATTTTTCCCGCCTCGATTGCCGCGGTGACTTTCGAGGCGGTGTCGGCTTCGACCGCCATGGCTTCGTCGCCATAGGCGATACGGATAGCGTCGCGCGCGGTGTGCGGGCGGCGCGTCGAGACGGCGCAGACCGAAATGCCCGGCATCAGCATGCCCTGCGTGACCAGATCGGTGCCCATTTCGCCCGAACCGATGACACCGATGCGCACCGGGCGGTTCTCGGCGGCACGCTTGGCGAGATCACGGGCAAGCCCGGTCAGGGCGACGTTGGTCATGCAGGAATGTCCACAGCTTCGTGATTTGGGGTCGGATAGCAGGGAATGGGTTCTATTTGCCAACGAAACCCGGTCGCGACCGGCAATTTCCCACGAAATCGTCTCGGAAGGCACGTCCGCCGGGGCTCGATTCGCCGAAGCCCAACAATTGACATTGCAGCGGACAACCCCAATAAAACATTCGTTTGTCAACAAAGGCAAATGTTCACCGACGCGACAGTCGGGAAGCATTCGCCTCTGGGCAAATTGGGGAGTGTCTTTGCGCCACGGCGTCAAAGGCTGGATGGAGCATCATTGCGAGGCGTCGAGCGAAGGCTCGCGGCTCCAGGGGAGGAAAAATGGATACTGTTCTCGCGGGCCTAAAAGGGGCCATCGATACGCTTGGCCCGACGATCCTGCTGCCAATTGTCATTTTCGTCATCGCCGTGGTTCTGGGCGCCAAGGTCAGCAAGGCTTTTCGCGCCGCCGTCACCATCGGCGTCGCCTTCATCGGCATCAATCTGGTGCTTGGCCTCATGTTCACGTCGATTGGCGACGTCGCCAAGGCCATCGTCACCAACACCGGCATCCATCGCGACATCATCGATGTCGGCTGGCCCTCCGCGGCCGCGATCGCCTTCGGCTCATCGGTCGGCCTTTGGGTCATTCCGGTCGGCATCCTCGTCAACATCGTGCTGTTGCTGACACGCATGACGCGCACGCTCAATGTCGACGTCTGGAATTTCTGGCACTTCGCCTTTGTCGGCTCGCTGGTCGTCGCCGCAACCGACAATCTGGCCTATGGCATCGCGGTCGCAGCACTTGTCGCAGCACTCTCGCTGCTGTTCGCCGACTGGTCGGCGCGCGCGGTACAGCAGTTCTACGGGGTACCCGGCATTTCCGTGCCGCATCTCGCCTCGGCGCAGATCCTGCCGATCGCCATTGTGCTCAACTGGATCATGGACCGCATTCCCGGGATCAACCGCATCAACATCAACACCGATACGATCGAGCGCAGGTTCGGCGTGTTCGGCGAACCTGTCGTGATGGGCCTCATTATCGGCCTCGTGCTTGGTGCGATCGCCTTCTACAATGCGGGTGATCTCAGCGTGGTGCTGGCCAAGGTTCTGGGCACCGGCATGACGCTGGCCGCGGTCATGCTGCTGCTGCCGCGCATGGTCAAGATCCTGATGGAAGGCCTGCTGCCGGTTTCCGACGCAGCCCAGGCATTCGTGCGCAAGCGCACGGGCGATCGCGAGCTTCTTGTTGGCCTCGATTCCGCGATCCTGATCGGCCATCCGGCCGCGATCTCGTCGTCGCTGATCCTGGTGCCGATCGCGATCATCCTGTCCATCATCCTGCCGGGCAACCGCGTCATCCTGTTCGCCGACCTTGCGGTCATTCCCTTCATCGTCGCCATGACCGCGCCGCTGGTCAAAGGCAACGTGTTCCGCATGGTGGTGATCGGCACGGTGACGCTGGCCATCGGCTTCTACGTCGCCAACGCGCTGGCGCCGCTGTTCACAAGTGCTGCCGTCGCATCGGGCTTCAAGCTGCCGGCGGATGCGCTGCAGATCACCTCGGTGGTCGACGGCTTCCTGTGGGTGCCTTACGTGGTCATCGAGGCGATCCAGGGGCTTGGACTTGTCGGCATCATCGTGATCGCGGTGGTCATCGCGGCATTGTTTGTCCTCTACCGCCGCAATCCGCTCGGCTGGGAGCGGGCCGCGGGCGCCGAAGACGAGCCGGCCGAAGAGACGGCCTGAACCTGATAGGGTCCACCCTTCAAACCGATCGTACGCCCTCCTCGGGGCGCCCGATTTCATCGACGGAGCCCGATCGTGCGCCCTCCTCGGGGCGCACGATTTCATCGACGGAGCAAAGAATGTCCGACGGCCTCATGCAGCTTCTGGATCCCGACGCGATCGTGCTCGGATCCGATGCCTCGACCAATGAGGAGATCATCCGCATCCTGGCGGGCCGGCTGGAGAGACTTGGCTATGTCAAAAGCTCCTATGCCGACGCGGTCGTGCGCCGCGAATTGACCATCCCGACCGGACTGCCGCTGGAACGCTCCGACAATGTCGCGGTGCCGCACACCGATCCGGAGCATGTGCTGAAGCCTGGCATCGCGATGGGCACATTGAAGCAACCAGTGACCTTCGCCAACATGGAGGATCCCGACGAGATGCTGCCGGTCGGCTTCGTTTTCCTGCTTGCCATCAACGACAAGGACAAGCAGATTGAGGCGCTGCAGGCCGTCATGGCCACCATCCAGAACCCGCAAGCCTTGGATGATTTGAGGTCGGCCAGAACCCTCGAAGACGTGCGAGCCGTACTCGGCTGATAACCAAGGAGAAGCAGAGATGTCCAGACAGAAAACCATTCTCTTCGCCTGCGGCACGGGCATCGCCACCTCGACCGCGGTCAACGTCGCCGTCACCGAGGAAATGAAGAAACGCGGCCTCACCTTCAATGCCCAGCAGGCAAAGGCCACCGAAGTGCCCGGACTGGCCGACAATGTCGACTTCATCGTCGCAACCACCCCGATCTCCGCTTCGGTGACCAAGCCGGTCATCAAGGGCCTCGCCTTCCTCACCGGCATCGGCAAGGACAAAGTGCTCGACGAGATCGAGGCTCAATTGCGCAAGTGACGGTCCAGACGCCACGCGCAGGCTGACGCGGCTTCACACCACCCTGACGTAGCTCGTCATTCCCGATTTCTGGTGCTCGATGATGTGGCAGTGCAGCAGCCAGTCGCCGGGATTATCGGCGACGAAACCGAGCTGAACCTTCTCGTTGGGCTGGATGAGATAGGTGTCGGAAATGACAGGCTGAACCTGGCGCGTCGAGGACGACAGCACCTTGAAGCTCATGCCGTGCAGATGCATAGGATGGGATTGCGGCGTCAGGTTCTCCATGTCGATGACATAGCTTTGGCCAAGCTTCAGTTCGGCCAGAGGCGCGGTCGGATCCTTGGTGTCGCCGGGCCACGGCACTTTGTTGATGGCCCAGAAACTGTAGCCAAGCGAGCCGCAGATGCCATCGCTCGGGACGTTTTCCGCCGTGGCGCTGAGCGCCAGGGAAATATGCCTGGCACTGGCGAGATCCACTTCCGCCACCGGATTGAGCTCCAGTGGAGCAAGATCCCGAATGTCCCGTTTGAGGGAGTTTCCTGTCGCGCGCAGGGTTGCCAGGATTTTTGGCTTGGTGCCTCTGACGTCCCTCAAGCTGACGATCGCGCCTTCCTCGTCGGGCATGCGTATGGCCTG
>NZ_RZQA01000641.1:0-3790 GCF_004022915.1 Mesorhizobium sp. M7A.F.Ca.US.006.04.2.1 | reverse complement strand
TTGGCGGTCGGGCGATTTCGTCCACCGAGGCGCTGGCGCTCAGCGACGTGCCGAAAAATCTCGCGGTCGTCGGTGGCGGCTATATTGGGCTGGAACTCGGCATGGCATTTGCCAAGATGGGCGCTGAGGTGACCGTGATCGAGGCCTTGCCGCGCGTGCTGGCGCAGTATGATGCGGAGCTGACCCGGCCGGTGGTCAAGCGGCTCACCGCGCTCGGCGTCGAGGTGATGCTGGGCGCCAAGGCCAAGGGACTGTCGACCAAAGGCGACGCGCTGCTGATCGAAACCTCCGACGGCAAGAGCGCCAAGGTCGCCGCCGACAAGATCCTGGTGACGGTCGGCCGCAAGCCGGTGACCGAAGGCTGGGGGCTCGAGCAGATCGACCTCGACATGGCCGGCAAATTCATCCGCATCGACGACCAGTGCCGCACCTCGATGCGCGGCATCTTCGCCATTGGCGACGTCACCGGCGAGCCGATGCTGGCGCACCGGGCGATGGCGCAGGGCGAGATGGTCGCCGAGATCGTTGCCGGCCACAAGCGCAGCTGGGACAAGCGTTCGATACCCGCCGTTTGCTTCACCGATCCCGAACTGGTGACCGCTGGTCTTTCGCCGGAAGAAGCCAAGGCGCTCGGCGGCGAGATCAAGATCGGCATGTTCCCGTTCGCGGCCAACGGCCGGGCGATGACGAAGCTGGGCGAGGACGGCTTTGTCCGCGTCTTGGCCCGCGCCGACAACCATCTGGTGCTCGGCATCCAGGCGGTCGGGCAGGGCGTGTCGGAACTGGCGGCGGCGTTCGGGCTGGCGCTGGAGATGGGCGCGCGGCTGGAGGACATCGCCGGCACCATCCACGCGCATCCGACGCAGGGCGAGGGATTCCAGGAAGCAGCGCTGAAGGCGCTGGGACACGCGCTGCATATTTGAGGAAAGGGGCGAACCTGTTCGAGCCAGCTCTCTTCCTTCCCTCGCCAGCCCATCGATCAACTCGCCAGCCGCTCATCTAGGCGCGACCAAAGCGATTGGCGGGAAAGTGCCGCGTACCATGTTTTCCGAGAACCGGATTCCACCCTTCGGGATCATGCTCTAGTCTCCTCCCATGAGCACCGACCTGAAGAAATACGTGGCGATTCGCTACAACACCGCCACCGGCTTCATGCCGAGCCAATGGAATGGACACGGCAGAGCCAATCTCGACCCGGTGTGGCTGGTCGAGCGGCTGGCGCTGTTCGACACCTATTGCGCGCCCTCGCTCGAGGGCCAGTCGCAGAAGGACTTTACGGTCCTGATTGCGTTCGATTCCGAACACATGAGAACTACATCCGGATCGTCTGCGCCTGCGCGGCCGGGATTGATGTCAGGCCGGTTCTCATCAAGGCCGGCGAGAACTACAATGTCGCCTTCAATGCGTTTGTCCAAAGCGACACGGATGCCGAATTTGTTTCGCTGACTCGGCTCGACAGCGATGACGCGCTGGCGCCGACCTTCATGGAGCGTGTCGATTTCTACGCGCGCCGGGAAATCGCCAAGGGCGAGGTGAACCAGCAACCGCTCTATATCGCCTTTCCGCACGGCCAGAATTTCGATGCGGCAACCAACCACTACACGCAGCACGAATATCCAACGTCGGCCTTCGGCACTCTGGTCGAGAAGCGATCACCGTCCATGAACGGGGTCTATTGCGACGAGCACACGAGGATGGCGATGCGTTTCAACACCGTCGGGGCGGCCTTGAAGGAGGCTCAATGGTGCATCGTCATTCATGACAACAATGCAGCCAATGTCTTGCGCGGCAAGCCGGTCGCCGAGCCGGCTTTCACCGTGGGCCGGCCCGGTGCCGGGACAAATGCGCGCGCGCCGGCTCGAAAAGAGACTACGCAAAAGCAGATGCCGCAGACTTCGGCCAAGGCCTCGCGCAACGCCGGCAATTTTGTCCGGTTTCTGCTTGGGCGGCCGATGGTCTTGCGGAAATAGCTCGATGCTAATCTCCCCCTCAAGCGGGAGATTATGCGCTTCACCCCGCCAGCCGGCTCACCATTTCGTGCTGGGCATAGGCGCGGCCAAAACGGTTGGCTAGAAATGCGTCCAGCGCGATGTCTTCCTGCTTGATGAAGCCGGTCGCCGGCAGGCTGCCGTCGGCCAGCATGTCGAGCACGGCGCAGATGCCGGACGCCGTGGTGATCTGGATGGCGCTGCGCACCACCTGGCCGATACGCTGGGAATAGACCTTGTTGGCGTAGGTCTCCTGCAGCAGGCGGCCGTTCTTGCGGCCGGAGACGGTGACGAAGACGATGACGACGTCCTGCAATGTCGCCGGCAGGGCGCTTTCAAAAATGTCCTTCAGCACGTCGCGGCGATGGCGCAGGCCGAGGTCGTTGAGCAGCGCCTTCATGATCGCGGCGTGGCCGGGGTAGCGGATGGTGCGGTAGTTGAGCGTGCGCACCTTGCCCTTCAGCGTCTCGGCCAGCGTGCCGAGCCCGCCGGAGGTGTTGAATGCCTCGTAAGTGACGCCGTCGAGCGAGAACTCCTCGCGCTCCTCCAGTGGCGGCACCTCGACCAGCTCGCCCTCGACGATCGCCTCGCAGGGCTCGCAATATTCGTTGATGACGCCGTCGGTGCTCCAGGTCAGATTGTAGTTCAGCGCATTGGAGGGATATTGCGGCAAAGCGCCGACGCGCATGCGCACGCTTTCCAGAGAATCGAAGCGGCTGGCGAGATCGTTGGCGACGATCGAGATGAAGCCCGGCGCCAGGCCGCATTGCGGAATGAAGGCGCTTCTGCCCGAACGCGCCAGTTCCTTGACGCGGCGGGTCGAGACGACATCCTCGGTCAGGTCGAGATAGTGCACGCCGGCACTGGCCGCCGCCTCGGCGATGCGGGTGGTCAGATGGAAGGGAGCGGCGCTGAGCACCGCGAATTTGCCGGCGAGTGCGGCTTCAAGCGTGCCGGATGCTTCGATGTCGAGCTCCAGCGTCGCAACCGTGGCCGGGACTTCGGCAGCAGCGAGCTGTGCTGCCGAGCGGTCGACGAGCGTGACCTGATAATCTCCCGTGGCGGCGAGCATCTCGGCAATGGTCGAGCCGATCTTGCCGGCGCCGACAACGACAATTTTCTTCATGACAAATCCCTCACTGGTTGTGAGCACAGATTCGCAGCTTGCCCGTCGAAAGGAAGCGTGGTTCTGTACGAAACGAACCCATTGATTGGTCAGTCCGCCGAGAAGAATCGTCGAAATGCTCAGCGATGCCGAACAGACCCTGCTTTCGCTGCTGCGCGAGAATGCGCGCGCCTCGACCGCCGAGCTGGCGCGGCGGCTTGGCGTCTCGCGGACAACCGTGCAGAGCCGGATCGAACGGCTGGAGCAGCGCGGCATCATATCAGGCTACGGCGTGCGGCTGGCGCCGGATTATGAGCAGGGGCTGGTGCGGGCGCATGTGCTGCTCACCGTGACGCCCAAGCTTGCCGACAAGGTGGTGCGCGGCCTGCGCGGTTTGGCGACGGTCCGGACGCTGCATTCGGTCAGCGGCAATTTCGACATGATCGTCATCGTCGACGCGCCATCGATCCGCGACCTCGACATGCTGCTCGACCAGATCGGCGCCATGGACGGAGTCGAGCGGACGCTGTCATCGATCATCCTGTCGACGCGGATAGATAGGTGAGGGGACCTCTCAACCCAAGCTGGGCTTGAACAGCACCAGCCGTTTCGCCGGCTAATCCATAGCCAGCGGAAAACGCACCACCACCGCAAGTCCCGGTCGGCAATCCTCGAGCGTGATCGATGCGCCGTGCAG
>NZ_RZQA01000640.1:0-3793 GCF_004022915.1 Mesorhizobium sp. M7A.F.Ca.US.006.04.2.1 | reverse complement strand
ATGGAAGGTGACCACGGCGAGCCGTCCGCCCGGCTTCAGAGCGCGTTCGGCCGCAAACAGGGCCTTGGCCAGTTCGCCAAGCTCGTCATTGACAAAAATGCGCAGCGCCTGGAAGACGCGCGTCGCCGGATGGATCTTGTCCTTCGGCGCCCGGCCGATATGCGTCTCGATGGCGTCGGCGAGTTCCAACGTGCGCTCGAACGGGCGCTTTTCGCGGCGCGCCTCGATCATGCGGGCAATGCGTCCGGCATGGCGCTCCTCGCCGAGGAAGCCGAAGATGCGGGCAAGATCGCCCGGCTTGAAGGAATTGACGACGTCGGCGGCGCTGAGGCCCGATTGCGCCATGCGCATGTCGAGCGGCCCGTCGGCGCGGAACGAAAACCCGCGCTCCGCCTGGTCGAGCTGCATCGAGGACACGCCGATGTCGAGCACGATCCCGTCGGCGCTCTCGACATGTTCGTCCAGCGTCGAGAACGGCGCCTGCACCAGCCGCAGCCGACCACCCGACTGCACTTCAAGATCGCGCCCGGCCGCAATGGCATCCGGATCGCGGTCGATCGCCACCACGGAGGCGCCTGTCGCCAGAATGGCCCTGGTGTAGCCGCCGGCGCCAAACGTGCCGTCGATGATGAGGTCGCCCTGCGCCGGCGCCAGTGCTTCGAGCACTTCGGCAAGGAGGACCGGAATGTGGCGGGCCGATCCGCCAACGGCGTGCCCATCTACGGCGCGAGGAAGGTCATCGCCGTGGCCTGCCGTCATTCCGGTCGCTCCCCAGGCTTCGTCCCCTGCCGAAGCTGCAAAAGCCGTGCCCGCGCCTGCGCCCCATAGGCGGCAAGCCGTCCCGGCTCCCAGATCTGAAAGAAATTGCCGCGCCCGACAAAGGCCACTTCCGCCGAGATGCCGGTGTGTTCGCGAAGGAAATCGCTCATCGTGATGCGGCCGTCCTGGTCGAGTTTCAAGAAGGTTCCGTCGCCATGGCAGAAGAACGACATATCGTCCGCCGTCTGCAGGAAGGGATCCTCGAGCGCTATGCGCTGCTCGTAGCGGTCGAGCAGGTCGAGCCCGCCGACATCCATCGCCGGCAGGTCCAGGCAGCGCAGCGCATAGAGTTCCGAATAGCCGCGCTTCTGCACGACGGCACGGAAATGCGCGGGAACGGACACCCGCCCCTTCGCATCGATCCTGCTCACCGTGTTTGACAGAAACCGGTCCATTAAACGCTACAGCCGCTTGCGCCGCCGCACCCCTCTGCATCTTGTCGCACGCGCCGCCGCAGCGCGTTCCCTGCCCCGTATCAGCCTCGTCCGCACAGGCAAAAACCGGCAAACGCGCAGCCGTCGCGGCTGCCCGATTGGCGTACGCTTTACCCTGACACGGAACGAAGGCTTTGATGTCTGGATGGGATATCATGGGGCACTATGGGCGTCAACGGGAATAGGCTTCACAAACGCGCGCGCCGCGACCAATGAGAGCAGCCGTGACGACACGTCTCGTCTTTATGGTCTATTAAGCCTAACGAAGCGTTTAGAGCCGCCTGGCCCAACTGGACGCGCCTTGCCGCGAGCCGCTGCCGGGCATAGCGTCTCGCCACATCCAGCCGGTCACCAACAGGGTCTGAAATTTGATGTCTGAAACAGCAAAGTCACGCGCTGCAGCGCTTCCTCACCTGCGACGCAGCGCGCTTGCCATGGGCGATTCCATTCCCCTGCCGCTGACCATGGCCGCCATCTTTCATGCGCCCGGCGACGCCACCGGCTTCAACCAGTACGGGCGATTCAGCAACCCGACCTGGGACGCGGTCGAGCATATGCTGGCCCATCTGGAGGACGCGCCCTGCGTCGCGTTCCCTTCCGGAATGGCGGCAATCTCGGCGGCGTTTTTTGCCGTGCTCAAGGCCGGCGACCGTATCCTGCTGCCATCGGACGGCTATCACACGACACGAGCGCTGGCCGAGCGCTTCCTCAAGCCGCTCGGCATCACCTATGATGTCAGGCCGACTTCGACCTTCCTCGATGGCGGCTTCGATGGCTATCGGCTGGCATTTGTCGAAACCCCTGCCAATCCGGGGCTGGATATCTGCGATATCGCCGCCGTTGCCGATGCTGTCCACAAAGCCGGCGCGATCCTTGTGGTCGACAACACGACCATGACCCCTTTCGGCCAACGACCGCTCGACCACGGCGCCGATATCGTCGTTGCCGCCGACACCAAGGCACCCAATGGCCATGCCGACGTGCTGTTCGGCCATGTCGCCAGTCGCAATGCCGATATCATCGCCGCCGTGACCGGCTGGCGCGAAGTTTCCGGCAGCATTCCCGGTCCGTTCGAAGCCTGGCTGGTGCACCGCGGCCTGGAGACACTGGATGTGCGCTTCGATCGCATGTGTTCCTCGGCGGAAGTCATCGCGCGGCGGCTGCAGGGCCACAAGGCAATCAGTGGCCTGCGTTATCCCGGGCTGGAAGGCGACCCTTCGCACAACCTAGCCCGCGCCCAGATGGAGCGCTTCGGCTTTCTCATCTCGTTCGAACTCGCCTCGGAAGACAAAGCCGAGGACTTCATCAACAATTGTGCCCTGATGCAGGCCGCGACATCCTTCGGCGGCGTCCACACCTCCGCCGAGCGGCGCCTGAAGCGAGGCGATGCGGTCTCCGCCGGTTTCGTCCGCCTGTCGGTCGGCTGCGAGCCGGTGGAAGAGCTCTGGAAAGCGATCGAGACGTCGCTGGACGGGATCAGCGGCTCCCGGCTCGGATGAACGGCCGGACAGGCTTGAATCAACAGGCGCGCCCCAGGGGCGCAACCTGCTGATTTCAAGAGATTTCTCTTGATATCGGGGGAGAGAAATTGCCAGCTGGCCTGTAAGCCGGGTTCTGTATGGCCCTCGTCCCTTGCGAGGCGAGAACGTGGCGGCCATTCATCTTGGGCGCATGTTGCCATGCGCCTCACGCAACCTACCCGGACGGTGAGCCGGAAACAGCCCTCGAGGGTTTCCCCTCGCACCGTCCCTATTCGGTCTTGCTCCCGGTGGGGTTTACCGTGCCGCTCCTGTTGCCAGTCGCGCGGTGGGCTCTTACCCCACCCTTTCACCCTTGCCCCGAATCCGGCAAGCCGGATCGTGGCGGTTTGCTTTCTGTGGCACTTTCCCTGGGGTCGCCCCCGCCGGCCATTAACCGGCACCGTGTTTCCATGGAGCCCGGACTTTCCTCACCCACGACCTTTCGGCGTTTGCGGGTGCGGCCGCCCAGCCAGCTGGCAGAGCGTATAAAGGGGTTCACGCCCGAAAACGCAAACGAAAAAGCTGACTTATGCGGGCGATCCAAGCGCAGCCATCTGCACCTTGACCTTGCCGCAATAGGCTGCCGACACGGGGTTCATCCGCGTTGCGGCGTGTCCGGCATTGTATTTCAGAATGGTGCCGCAGGTCGTGCCGCCACCGAGGCTCCGTGCCATGGCAAGGTATTTCATGCCGTATTTGATGTTGGTGTCGGGATCGAACAGGCCCTTGGCGGAGCCGCTATAGCCCATCATCCGAGCCGTGGCCGGCTTGATCTGCATCAGGCCGATCTCGCCGGCGCTGCCGACGATGTTGGGCCGGTAGTTGCTCTCGATCTTGATGACCGCCGAGGCGAGCGACACCGGCACGCCTTCGATCGCCGCATAGCGGGCAACGATTGCGGAATACTGGCCGCTGCTCGCCACCGCGGCCGTCGACTCCGCCGCGTTCCTGAGGCCGATCGATGCCGTTCTCGTCATGTCGACGGTCTTGCGGCCGCGCTTCGTCTGCCTTTTGGCTGTC
>NZ_RZQA01000063.1:0-13262 GCF_004022915.1 Mesorhizobium sp. M7A.F.Ca.US.006.04.2.1 | reverse complement strand
GTTGAGGAAGACCGCGTTCGGCACCGAGATGCTGGCCGACGCCATCTACCGCATCGATGGCGACCGGCCGGAGCTGTTCGTTAAGGACGGGGCATTGGCTTCGCCCAACGGCGTCTTTGCCGGTGGCGGCCGATTGATCGTCGCCTCCTGGGGCAAGGGCATCAAGCCCGACTTCAGCACGACGGAGCTTGGCGGCCTGCTGTCGGTCGACATCGCCAGCAAGGTGGTTTCGCCCTTGCCGGCCGCCCAGAAATTCGCCGATCTCGACGGCGTCGTAGCCATCGGCGACACCATCTACGCCACCGCCTACATGACCGGCACGCTCTACCGCTATCATGCGGGCGGCGCGCCGGAGGTGGTGGCGCAGTTCAAGCCGGGCAGCGCCGACATCGGCACCGATGGCAAGTCGATCCTTTATGTGCCGTTGATGAACGAAGGCGAGGTTGTGGCGCTGAAGCTCGATTGAGAGCCATGATCGGCGCCTCAGGGCAGAGCTGCGAGACGTTCGCCAACGGCCGATGGACTGTCGTTAGTCGGCGAGGATCGTATCGTGGCCAATTAACGACGTCCCCGGATCGGCCCACCTTGTGCCAAGCGCCAATAGCCGACATTGCCGAGCAGATATTTTGATCTCGCCTTTGGGCCGGGAGCGGAACGTCCGGTTCGGGACGTGCTTGTGGCGAAGCTTCCGTCGCCACCGGTTCACCGCCGCCGGCGACCATACAGCGCGGAAGTCGCGTATCCCGATCGCTAGAGCACCCCGATACTGCGGAGCAAGGCTTGTAGTTCGGCCTCGACACCTGCCGCCCGCAGGACGGCATCCCGATTAATCCGGCGCGCCAGGTTGGCGCGCGTCATGGGCTTTTTGTATTCCGGCCATTCCTTTTCGAGCGCCTTAACCGCCCCCGGCGTATCGGGCGGGCGGTTGGCCGCCTTGCCCTCCAGATGGCGCAGCAGCATTGCCTCAAAGCAGGGCCGTTGCCAGAGAATCGTGATTCCGTTGTCGGCCGCGAGCTTGCGCGTTCGCTCGGCGCGCTGCGGATCGCGCTCGGCCTGGTCAAAATCCAAAAGCGCGAAGCGTTCCGCGGGCGCACGGCGTTTTCTCTGGAGCAGCTTCAGGCGCAGCACCGCCATCTCGATACGCGACAGCGGATCGCCGGTCCCCGGCCCCAATTCGTCAACGTGCAGGTGCACCGGCAAATTGGCATCGCGGATCAGATCTTGCAGAAAGCCGGCATAACCGACTTCTGACGCTCCCTCGCAGCCAATATAAACCGGACGGCGAAGCTCGATATTGGCGGGCGACGACGGCTCATCCGAGGTGTGGAACCCCGCCGTATGCACCGCTCAGATATTTGCGGTAATGGTTCTCGTCGCGGCGCACCTTCACGTCCATGAGGCTGTAAAGGTGGCTGCGGCCCTGCCGGTCCTTCTCGCAGATCACGATTTCCTCCTTGTTGAGGTCATCGAGCAGCGAGGCCGAATGGCAGGAGAGCCATAGCTGCGCGTCGAACTTGTTACGTCCCGAGGCCGCATAGAACCAGCGCACCAGCTCGGGCAGCATGTTCGGGTGAATGGCCGCGTCCATTTCGTCGATCGCGGCGATTCCGCCGGTATCGAGTGCGCTCATGATGAAAGGGAACATCTTGATAAAGGCCCGCGTGCCGTGGCTTTCCATCAGCCAAGGCATTTC
This sequence comes from Mesorhizobium sp. M7A.F.Ca.US.006.04.2.1, assembly GCF_004022915.1. Classification (NCBI taxonomy): domain Bacteria; kingdom Pseudomonadati; phylum Pseudomonadota; class Alphaproteobacteria; order Hyphomicrobiales; family Phyllobacteriaceae; genus Mesorhizobium; species Mesorhizobium sp. M7A.F.Ca.US.006.04.2.1. The sequence goes on along the minus strand of NZ_RZQA01000063.1, from coordinate 11,569 downwards.
GACCGCAAGACCCGCGTGCTTAAACAGCAGCAGCGGCCCGTTGTCCGTATGCTGAAAGCGCATCCCTTCCACACCCACATCTATGCGGCTTAGCTCATCCTTCAGCCGCGAGACGACGTTGGGCTGGTTCTTTAGATAGTCGATCACGTCGCGATCGACGAAGGAGTGCACAGGCTCAATTTGGAAGAAGGCCTTGCGCGCCGTATCCACAAGAAGCTGCGCGGTCGGGTGCTGGAATTTCGCGAATGATGACAGCACCGTGTGATTGCCGGCGAGCGTCTTCACGAGGTGCTGGAAGCCCGAGAGGCTGAAGGTTTTAGAGTCCTTCACCTTGCCCTCGGCATCGCGCTCATAGACGCGCTGCCATTTCCCTTGGCCGTTCGGCCTCTGGCGCAGCGACTCGGACGCGATCCGCACCGCGAGCCCTTCTTTGAGTTCGATTTCCAGTTCGTAGCGGTAAGTGCCTTGCTCGACCTTTTCGCCGCTCGTGGCGCGCTGAAAGACTTCCGGCGTCAGGTTTATGATGCCGCCCAGCTCGATCGCGAACCGGATCGGCCGACTGCCGGATTCCACGTCGTTGAACCGCTCGATGCCAGCGAAGCCTGGCACCGTGCGCGCTACGCTGTCGCGGATCATCGTCACGACGAATTCGAGCGCGCGCAGCACCGTCGTTTTACCCGAGGCGTTCGCGCCATAGAGGGCGACGACCTTCGGCGCGCGCACGTCCGCACCCTCGAAGATGGGGGCATAACGGCCTTCAGGATCGGGCACTTTTCCATCCACCGACAGGTCGAGCACCTGCGGATCGCGGATGGAGAAGAAGTTTTCGACCTCTAGCTTGTAGAGCATGGGATACCTCACTTGGGGATATAATAGAATCTATAACGACATTTCGTCAATAATTCGATTACAGGATCGCTTCATGCTCACCGAGGATTGAGCATTGGCGGCGCAACGTGGATGGATGCCAGCTTTCGGAATCGGAGGTTGGTTCTCGAAATGACCAAAAAGAGGCGCAGTGCGGTTGTTCACGTCGCGCCGTGCGTGAGTCAGCTCAACGTCAAGAAGTTGGCATTCAACAGGTGGACACCTTGTCCTGACAATGGCCACCGGCCGGCAAATCCCGGCCCCTATCCCGCCTCCAGCTTCCCTTTCAGCTGCGCCCGCGCATCCTTGATCGAGGCGGCGTAGGTCACCAGCGGGCGCTTGACGCCGTGGGTGATCAGCATGCGTCGTATCTGCGGCGCGGCGCCTGATATGATGAAGCGGACACCGGCGCGTTTCGCCTTGTGGGCGGCGCCTTCGATGACGTTGGCCGCCGTCGAATCGAAGAACGGTACGGCCGAGCAGTCGAGGATGAAGTTCCTGCGCTGGTCGGCTATGCGGTCGAGCACGGTGCCGACGGTCGATGCGGCGCCGAAGAAGAAGGCGCCCGAAATGCGATAGACGACGGTGTCGGCGTCGGTCGCCTCGCTGGCATCGTAGGCCTTGGTGCTGTCGGCGACATCCTCCTGCACCAGCGGCTGATCGGCCTCGACCGCAATCGACTTGGCCATGCGGTCGATGAACAGGATCGACCCCAGCACGAAGCCGACGACGATGCCTTCGGTGAGATCGCGGAAGATGACGAGCAGAAAGGTCGCCATCAGCACCAGCGCATCGCCGCGCGAGGCACGCAGCAAGGTGGCGAAGGCCTGTTTCTCGAACATATTCCAGCACACGACCGCCAGCACGCCGGCCAGGGCGGCGAGCGGGATATAGCTGGCGAGCGGCGCCGCCACCAGCATCAAGGCGAGCAGGATGGCGGCGTGGACGATGCCCGAAACCGGTCCGTGGGCGCCGGCCCGCACATTGGTCGCCGTGCGGGCGATGGTGCCGGTGGCGCAAATGCCGCCGAACAGGGCGGATGCGATGTTGGCGAAGCCTTGCGCCACCAGTTCGCAGTTGGAACGATGCCGGCGGCCCGTCATCCCGTCGGCGACCACCGCCGAAAGTAGCGATTCGATGGCGCCCAGCAAGGCGAAGGCAATCGCATCCGGCAGCACGTCAATCATCCGGTCCAGGCTGATCGGCGGCAAAGCGGGCATTTGCAGGCTGCGCGGTATACCGCCAAAGCGGGTGCCGATCGTCTCCGCCGGGAGCGCGAGAAGCGCCACGACCAGCGATGCCAGCCCGATGGCGATGAGCATTGCGGGCCATGTCGGCCGCCAGCGCTTCAGGCCGGCGATGGTGGCGATGGTCAACACCGCCACCAAGATCGCCGCCGGGTTGATGGTGCCGGCCGCCTCGCCGACCGCGATCAGCTTCGGCACCAGCGGTCCGGGCTCCTTGCCGGCAAGCTTCAGCCCGAACAGTTCGACGATCTGTCCGGAAAAGATGATGACGGCGATGCCGGCGGTGAAGCCGACCGTCACCGGATAGGGAATGAACTTGATGTAGGTGCCGAGACGGAGATAGCCGATGGCGAGCAGGAAGCCCCCTGCCATCATCGTTGCCAGCAGCAGCCCGTCGATACCGACCCGGGCAACCGTCGCGGCCACCAGCACGATGAAGGCGCCGGCCGGGCCGCCGATCTGGAAGCGGCTGCCGCCGAGCGCCGAAATGATGAAGCCGCCGACAATCGAGGTGTAGAGGCCGCGCTCGGGCGTGACTCCCGAGGCGATCGCGATGGCCATCGACAAGGGCAGCGCGACAATGGCCACCGTCAGCCCGGCAATGGCGTCCGCCTTGAAGTCGGCGAACGTGTAGCCCTCGCGCCAGACCGTCACGAGTTTTGGCGTGAACAATTCGGAAAATGTCGGCTTTGCCGACCTTTGGGCCGATCTGTGGGCCGGTTCATGCCCTGCCCGCTGCGTCTGATCCATGGACTGCCTTTCGCACCCTGAAAGGCGGCGGGATCGTCGGCAGGGCTGTCGGCGGTCGCCGTCGCGACTTTATGCCGGCTCAGCCTTGGGATCCGGCGGCACGGCAGGCTTGAGGCGCACGCCCCGGCCGCCGCGCTCGCTGGCCTGATTCTCGCCGATCAGCTCCACCCCGGCCTCGTCGAGGGCCTGGATGACCTTCATCAGCGTGTCGACCACGCCCCTGACCACGCCATCGCTCGCCTCCATGCGCTGGATAGTCGGAAGCGAAACGCCGGCGCGCTCGGCGAGCGTCTTCTGATCGATGCCGGCCAGCGCCCTTGCGGCGCGCATCTGCGCGGCAGTGATCATCGGCCGGAATCCCCGTCTGAGTCTGCAGGAGTAAGGTATAATATCATTATTCTGATGTTTCAAGCATTAGGATGAATGTTTGAGACGTAAGGGGCGGCGCCTGACTGACCATTTTTAGATACTTTCCCGGGATTGCGCTAAGGTCTTCCATCTGGGCAGGGAGTAACGCGGTTGAATATCTTCAAGACTTTCATGACATCGGCAGCCTTGCTGTCGGCGGTTTTCCTGTTGGCCGGCTGCGGGCACGGGCTGATCAACCGGCTGATCTAGTCTCCAGTCTCGCCGTCCGGGTGCTGCCCACGCCATCGCTGCCACGTCCGGGCAGCGAGCCAGCACAGCATCGCCCAGACGAAGCCGGCGCACCAGCCGGCCAGCACATCCGACGGCCAGTGGACGCCGAGATAGACGCGGCTGATGCCGACCAGCAGCGTCGTCAGCACCGCCAGCGACAGCACATAGATCTTCGTCGTTCGACCGGGCAGGAAGCGTGCCGCCAGCGCGCCGAGCGTCAGATAGGTCACCGCCGACAGCATGGCGTGGCCGCTGGGAAAAGACAGCGTCGTTTCGTTGACGAGATGCGAGACGAGTTCGGGGCGCGGCCGGTCGATTCCGGCTTTCAGCAGGCTCGACAGCCCCTGACCGCCGGCCACCGCCACGAAGATGAAAAGGGCGGTCGCCGGCCTGCGGATAAGCAGGAGATAGACGATTACCGCCGTCACGATCAGCACCAGCACGCTGCCGCTGCCAAGGCTTGTGATGTCGCGCATCGCCCCTTGCAGCCACAGCGGGCCGATCGGGCTGTCAGGCCGCCCCGCCTGGCGGAAGGCGAGCAGGATTTCGGTGTCGAAGGCGTGCGGGGTGGTGGCGCGCGCCATCTCCATCAGCTCCTCGAATCCCCAAAGGCCGGCCGCGATGACCAAGCCGGCCAGCAGCACCGGGAATTCGACCCGGTTGAGCAAAGCGTTCGCGGCATTCTTCATCGGCAATCCGCCCGTTACAGCCGGCCTTGCAGATAGGGTCCGAGCGTGATCAGCGCCACTGCGGCGATCGCCAGCATGATGCCGGTCGCCTGCAGCGCGTTGACGCGCTCGCCGAAGAAGACCAGTGCCACGACGTTCACCGAGACCAGCTGGATGACGGCAGACAGGCTGAACGACACCGACATGCCGAATTCGCGGATCAGCCGCAGCATGATCAAATTGCCCAGCGAATAGAGCGCCAGCGTCAGCGCGATCTTGCCGAGGCTCGGCGCCAGGCCCCATTGCTTGGCGGCTGTCGCCGCCAGCAGGAAAATGACCGTTGAAAAGCCGAGCTGCAGCAGTCCCGAAAAACTCAACGTTCCGTCCCCTCTCGACGCGGCTCCCGCCGCATGTGTCGCGGACGTTGTTTCCGAAGCGCGCCGGGACGTCAAGCGCTCGACCAAACGAAGCTCTTGGCAATGGCAAGACGGAGGCTCAATGTACCGACATCGTCCAGCCAGTCGATTGAAGGGCGGTCAGGGGTTCATGATTCGTATTCTGCAGAACTTGACGCGACGCTGGAGCGAACTCTCTCTTGCCTTGCAATTCGTCGTTGCCGGCGGTTTTGGCCTGCTGGCCGTCATGCTGGTGGTGGGCGCCTGGGTGACGGCGCAGATCAGAGAGGGCGTCATCCGCAATTCGGCCGCCACGACGGCGCTCTATGTCGACAGCGTGATTGCGCCGCTGCTTCCCGACTTGCGCAAGGAGCAGGAGCTCAGCGATTCCGTCAAGCAGGCGCTGGACGAGACGCTTGGCCAGGGCGCGCTCGGCAAGCGCCTCGAATCGTTCATGCTCTGGCGCCGCGACGGGACGGTCCTCTATGCCAAGGAGACGGCCCTGATCGGCCGCCGCTTCGCTCCGAGCGACAATCTGCGTTCCGCTTTCGAAGGCAATGTCGTCGCTGAATTCAATACTTTCGATGAGGATGAGAGCGAGGAGAAGGCGACCGGCTTGCCATTGCTGGAGATCTACAATCCCGTGCGCGAGCCCTGGTCGGGCGAGGTGGTGGCGGTTACCGAGTTCTATGAGATCGCCGACGATTTCCAGGCCACCCTGGCTTCCGCTCTGTGGTCGAGCTGGCTGATCGTGGCCGGCGCGACCCTGGCGGCATTCCTGCTCCTGTCGGGCATCGTCGTGCGCGGCAGCCGCACCATCGACGACCAGCGTGGGGCGCTGCGCCGCCAGGTGTCGGAACTGCAGGGCCTGGTGGCGCAAAACAGTGCCTTGCGACTGCGCGTGCAACAGGCCTCGCGCCGCGCCACCGCGCTCAACGAAAGATATCTGCGCCGCATCGGCGCCGACCTGCATGACGGCCCGGCCCAACTCGTGGCCCTGGCGGCGCTGCGCATGGACAGCCCGATATTTTCCAGCGATGGCCATTCAGGCGCAAGCCGCTCGACCGAGGTCACGATGATTCGCAAGACGCTGGAGGATGCGATGCGCGAAATACGCGGCATCTGCACCGGCCTTGTCCTGCCGCAGATCGAGACGGCTGCCGCAACCGACATTCTGCGGCTGGCCGTCAAGGAACACGAACAGAGGACGGGAACGTCGGTGACGCTGACGCTGGCCGGACAGTTGCCTGAACCCGGCGCCTCCGAGAAGATCAGCATCTATCGTTTCGTCCAGGAAGGGCTGAACAATGCCTATCACCACGGGCTAGGCAAGGATCAGGCGGTGAGTGCCGGGATGAAAGGTGGCAGGCTTTTTGTCGAAGTGTCGGACCGCGGGCCGGGTTTCGATCCGACGGCACGGGTCGAGGGCCTCGGGCTCGCCGGCCTCAGGGAACGGGTCGAAAGCATTGGCGGACAGTTCGAAACCTTGACCGGGCCGCAAGGTACGCGTTTGGTGATCCGTCTGTCGGTCGAGGAGCAAGCATGACTGGGACCATTCGCATTGCCATTGTCGACGATCATCCCCTCTTTCGCGAAGGTGTGACGCGCAGCCTGTCGGAGATCGGAGGCTTCGAGATGGTTGGCGAGGGCGCCACGGCGCAGGATGCCGAACGCCTCGCCGCGACGATGCGGCCCGACATCTTGCTGCTCGACATCTCGATGCCGGGCGGCGGGCTGAGCGCGGTCGCAAGCATCCTCGCCAACCATCCCGCCCAGAAGATCGTCATGCTGACCGTCTCGGAGGCCAATGCCGATGTGACCAAGGCGCTGAACGCAGGGGTGAATGGCTATGTCCTCAAAGGCGTCGGATCGCGCGGCCTCGCCGACATCCTGCGCAATGTCGCAGCCGGCGAAAGCTATCTCTCGCCGACACTATCGGCCCGGCTGCTTTCGGATCTCCAGTCCCAGCAGCCGACCGACGGCTTGGCGGAACGGCTGCGGCAGCTCACCGATCGGCAAACGGAAATCCTGCGGCTGGTGGCGGAGGGGCTGAGCAACAAGGAAGTCGCCTTGCGGCTTGAGTTGCAGGAGAAGACCGTCAAACATCACATGACCGGAGTGCTGTCGAAGCTCAATGTGCGAAATCGCACCGAAGCGGCCTTGATGATGCGTGAGTGGCGCGACCGCGACAGGCCCTCCTAAAGCATTTCACCGTTTCACGGAAACGGCGAGCTGCTCTAACTCTTTGTTTTGACGCAATTCCCAAGGGAAAAGCGCTACGCGCATTTCCCGGGAAAACCGCTTCACACTTTTTCTAGAACTGCTTGGGTCAGGTCTGGGGAAATGCGCAGCGGTTTCCCGTCCCGGATTGCGCAAAAGCGCGTCGCGCCTCGGGACCGCAGCCATTGCGGTGCCGAAAACCGGGACGATGCCGGCCGGAAACGAGGTCACCGCCGCCGGGGGGCGGCGGAGGTGACGTGCAAAGCTGACCGTTGCCTGTTGGCCAGCTTCACAAGGCCTTGAGACGATTGGCATCGGCCGGCGTGGCCTGGCGGTCGATGATCGTGCGACCGAGAGCGTCCTTCATGCTGAAACGACCGTTCTCGAGCTTTTCCGTTATGCCGTCGGGATGCCTGACTGTGATCTTGTTGCCGGTCACGTCGACCTTGTCACCGGTCTTTGCATTGACATGGCTCCCGCTCTTACCCTGACTGGATCCTGATTTGCCGTTGTTGCCGTTATTGCCGCTGTTGCCGTTATTCCCATTGCCGTTGCCGCTGTTCCCGCTATTGCTTCCGCCGGAATTGCCGCCGTTGCCGCCCCCACTGTTGCCACCACCACCGCCGCCACTGTTACCGCCACCCTTGGCGTATGCGCTGGCGGTGTGGATGCCGGAAACGGAGCCGTCCAGGACAATTTGATAGGGCGCAATCGTCAACACCAGCGCCGCTGCCGATTTGAGCGCCAGCCGGCAACAACGGGTCGTGAAACGGGTCGTGACCGATCTGTGCATTCTGATCTCCGACGACTGAGTCCGGCGCGCCCCACCCCAACGTTGCAGTGCAACCAACATTGCCGAAAGACGCGGCGCCCGGAAGCGACCTCCGACCGTTGCGGTTGTCAACCAGGACCATTGCAAGCGCAAGGTTGGACTAAAGTCCCAAGTATATGCTACATTAGCTTCGCATGAACGGCGCCGTGACCGCCATCGCTAAACGGGAGACTGGCTTTCCCGATGCCTGACGACGGCAGACGCCGAACATCAAGTCACCTCCGCCGGGGGCGGCGGAGGTGACTTGTCGAGGGTGCAGTTGCCCGTTGATCTGTTTTTTGCAAACGACTGATGTCGTCCGCCGTCGCGGGATGCGCGGCCAAGATGCCGCCTAAGGTCTCCTTTCATCTCGAACCGGCGATTCTGGAGCAGTTCACGGTCTGCGGGAATGCTTAGCCAGCGCTGCGCGCAATGCCTGTCGCGTCTGAAAGGTCTCCCGATGTCACGAAAATGTGATCCGGCGATTATAAGGGGGTCAAACAGGTACCCACGCTCCAGCCAATCCAACAGCCAGAGGCAAGCCATGACTGACCTTCGCTCCCCCGACACCCGATTCCGCACCAGCCTGCTCGAGGAAAACGACGGCCCGGCCATCAACGCTTCCGACAACCGCACCATGGGCGAGATCATCGCCGCGCGGTTCTCGCGCCGCGGCTTCCTCAAGGGTTCGCTGGCTGTCTCGGCCATCGCCGCCACCGTCAGCCCGCTGGCGCTGATCAGCGCCGACGAGGCCCGGGCCGCTGAAGGCTCGGCCTTCACGTTCGACGAACTCGAGGCCGGCATCGACGACAAGCACCACGTCGCGCCGGGTTACGATGCCGATGTGCTGCTGCGCTGGGGCGATCCGCTGTTTGCCGATTCGCCCGACTTCGACCCGACGAAACAGTCGGCCGAGGCCCAGGCGAAACAGTTCGGCTACAACAACGATTATGTCGGCTACATCCCCATCGACGGCTCGGCCGAACATGGCCTGCTGGTGGTCAACCACGAATACACCAATCCGCATCTGATGTTCCCGGGCATCGTGAAGATCGTCCAGAAGGACGGCAAGAAGTCGGCCGAAGTCGCACCCCTCTCGAAGGAGCAGGTCGATGTCGAGATGGCAGCTCACGGCGGCACCATCGTCGAGATCCGCAAGACATCAGGCAAATGGCAGGTGGTGCGCGACGGCAAGCTCAATCGCCGCATCACCTCCAACACCGAAATGGCGCTGTCCGGTCCGGTTGCCGGCCATGACCGCGTCAAGACCAATGCCGATCCGTCCGGCACCAAGGTGTTCGGCACGTTCAACAATTGCGCCGGCGGCGTCACGCCCTGGGGCACCTATGTGATGGCCGAGGAGAACATCCATGGCTATTTCTCCGGCGAGTTGCCGGAAGGCCACAAGGAAGCCGCGAACTACAAGCGTCTCGGCATTCCCGAAGGCGCCTATGAATGGGCGGCGCATTACGAGCGTTTCGACCTCGCCAAGGAGCCCAATGAGGCCAACCGCTTCGGCTGGATCGTCGAGGTCGATGTCAACGACCCGACCTCGACGCCGAGGAAGCGCACCGCCATGGGCCGCTTCAAGCATGAGGGCGCCGAATCGATTGTCGCCAGGGACGGCCGCGTCGTCTTCTATCTCGGTGACGACGAGCGCTTCGACTATGTCTACAAGTTCGTGACCAAGGCCGCGTTCGATCCGAACGATCATGCCGCCAACAGGGACCTGCTCGATGATGGCACGCTGCATGTCGCCAGGTTCGCCGAAGATGGCACGGTCGAATGGCTGCCGATCGTCTTCGGCCAGGGACCGCTGACGGCTGAAAACGGTTTCACTGGCCAGGCCGACGTGCTGATCGAGACGCGCCGCGCCGCCGACCTGCTCGGTGCCACCAAGATGGACCGCCCCGAAGACATCCAGCCCAATGCCGTCAATGGCAAGGTCTATGTCATGCTGACCAACAATTCGAAGCGCAAGGCCGACCAGGTAGACGCCGCCAACCCGCGCGCCGAAAACGCCTTTGGCCACATCATCGAGATCGCCGAGGACGGCGGTGATTTCACCGCCGCCAAGGGCAAGTGGGAAGTGCTGCTGAAATGCGGTGATCCGGCGGTTGCCGATGTCGGCGCCACCTTCTCGACGGCAACGACGGCCAATGGCTGGTTCGGCATGCCCGACAATTGCGCGGTCGATTCGGCCGGGCGTCTCTGGGTCGCAACCGACGGCCAAGGCCCGAAAGCCACCGGCCGCACGGATGGTCTGTGGGCGGTGGACACGGAAGGGGCGGCGCGGGCAACCTCGAAACTGTTCTTCCGCGTGCCGATCGGCGCCGAAATGTGCGGTCCGCTGTTTGCGCCCGACGACCAGACCGCCTTCGTCGCCGTCCAGCATCCGGGCGATGGCGGCGAGGACTGGGAAGCGTTCGGCCGCCCGTCCTACTATGAGGATCTGTCGACGCGCTGGCCCGACTTCAAGCCCGACATGCCGGTGCGGCCGTCGGTGGTCGCCATCACCAGACAGGGCGGCGGCAAGATCGCGGTCTGATTGCCTCCAGCATGGGGCGCAGCAGCGGAGCAGATTTGCACCGCTGCCGCCCTTTGAAGTCGCGGCATGGGGTGAAGTCGGTCAAGCCTCGGGAAAGATTGGCAATTTAAACATGGCGCCCTAGGTCTTTATCAGGAGATCGCCATGTCGAAGTCCGTCTATGACCGTGGCTTGCTCAAGCCAGCCGATATCGCCAAGCTGCAGCGCGTGTTCGACGAGGCCTGCCGGCGGCGCGAGGCACATCCCGATTCCGCCGACGCGCGGGAAATCGCGCTTAACCTGCTCGCCCTGCACAATGCCGGCATGGTGGAAGAGGACATGCTGATGGAGGCCGTCGGTTTCCGGCGGCTGGAACCCAAATCAGCGTGATGCGCCGGGTTGGTGCGAGGCCGACCCTGCAATCCGTTTGGCGATCGCCTTGGCCAGGATGCCGGCATTGGCGAAGCAGCCGCGAATGCTCGGCCGCATGCCGGTGAACCACAGACCGGGCAATTTCGGATCGGCTTGCCCGCCGTTGAAGAGCGGAACGCCCTTGGCGTCGAGCACGCCGAGCTTGCCGACCATCGGCTCCAGCCCGGTGCGGTAGCCTGTCGCGGCAATGACGATGTCAGGATAGATCAGGCTGCCATCGGCCAGGATCACGCCGTCACGGGTGAATTCCCTTATGCCGGGTACGACGGTGATCTTGCCGGCCTTTATGGCGCTGACGGCGCCATCGTCGGCGGCGATCGCGGTGTAATCCGAGGTCAGGCGGCTGGCGCCGCCCGCAGGCGCGGGCGGCAGGCCGAATTTGGTCAGGTCGCCGAAAGCCAGGCGCTGCGTCGCCGACATCACCGCGTCGGCGACCCGCAACGGCAAGCGAGCCATGAACGGCGAAAGCCGGTGCACGGCGATCTTGCCGATGCGCTTGGGCAGCAGGGCGGGACCGCTGCGGGCCGACAGCCAGATGGCGGCCGTGTCTATGCCGGCCAGATGATTGAGCGCATCGAAACCCGAATTGCCGGCGCCGACGACCAGCACTTTCTGGCCCGCATAGGCCTGTGCGTCACCGAAATCCGCCGAATGGATGATGCGCCCGACGAAATCCTTCATGCCTTTCCATTCGGGAATGAACGGCTGCCTATCGCGGCCGGTGGCGACGACGACATTGCGGGCCAGCCGCAGGCCAGCGCTGGTCCGTACCGCCCAGTGATCGCCCTTGAAGGCAATCTCTTCGACAGCGACGCCAAACTGCACCGGCAGCCGGTTTTCCTCCCTGAAATCATTCATGTGGCGGATGACGACCGTCCGGTGCGGAAAGGCGGGGGTGCCGGGGGGATAGGGGAGACCAGGCAGCGAAGAAAGATCGCGGTGGGTGTTGAGATGCAATTGCTGGTGCCGCCGGTGCCATGGCTCAGCCAACCGGCTTTCCTTTTCCAGGATCG
>NZ_RZQA01000639.1:0-3796 GCF_004022915.1 Mesorhizobium sp. M7A.F.Ca.US.006.04.2.1 | reverse complement strand
CGTCATGGCTGGCGGGGCGGTAGTCGAAATGTGCGCCTTGCACCGGGCCGGTCGCCAGGATGCCGGAGTTGAACACGCCGCCAATGACCAAGGAGGTCTGCTGTGCCCCGCATAGCGGCAGCAACTCCGCTTCGGCACTGCGGTCGAGCAGGGAATAGCGGCTGGCAAGCAGGATGCAGTCGAGCGGCGCCCGGCGCATGACGTCCAGGCAGATCTGCACCTCGTTGACGCCAAGCCCATAGGCGGAAATGACGCCAGTCCGTTTCAGCTCTTCGAGTGCCTTGAGGCCGCCATCCATCAGGTCGCGAAAATGCAGCTTGGTCTTCTCGATACCATGGGTGTAGGCGCCGATGTCGTGGACAAACAGGATGTCTATCCTGTTTAGGCCAAGCCGCGCATAGCTGAACTCGACCGACCGCATAATGCCGTCATAGGAATAGTCGTAGTCGAGCGCGAAGGGCAGCGGATCGACATAGGAGTGATCGGGAACCTGATCGTCCGGCACCGGGCGAAACAGCCGGCCGACCTTGGTCGACAGCACATAGGAATCGCGCGGCTTGTAACGCAGGAAGTCGCCGAAGCGGCGCTCCGACAGTCCGAAACCGTAGAAGGGTGCGGTGTCGAAATAGCGCAGGCCGGCATCCCAGGCGCCCTGCAGCGTCTCCATCGCCGCTTCGCGCGAACAGGCGCGGTAAAGGCCGCCAAGTGCGGCGCCGCCGAAGCTCACTTCGGTGACCTCCAGAGCTGTCCGACCGATACGGCGTTTTTCCATGCAAAACCTCCCCGTTGCCCGCCGCTGACCGGCGCGCAGTCTACTTTATATCAGTAAAATCTAAAGTGTTGCGCCCAGATGCCAGGGCACGAACTCGTTGTCGCCGTAGCCGAAGTCCTCGCTCTTGGTCTTGCGGCCGGAAGCCGTTTCGACGATCAGTTCGAAAATCTCGCGGCCCATGCCGGCGATGGTCTTTTCACCCGAGGCGATGACGCCGCAATTGACGTCCATGTCCTCTTCCATCTGGTGGTACATGGTCGAGTTGGTGGCGACCTTGATCGACGGCGTCGGACGGCAGCCGAAGCAGGAGCCGCGGCCGGTGGTGAAGACGATGACGTTGGCGCCGCCCGCCACCTGGCCGGTCGCCGAAACCGGGTCGTAGCCAGGCGTATCCATGAACACGAGGCCACTGCCGGTGACTTTTTCGGCGTAGCCGAAGACGCCGTTGAGCGGCGTCTGGCCGCCCTTGGCGACCGCACCGAGGGACTTCTCCAGGATGGTGGTGAGGCCGCCGCGCTTGTTGCCGGGCGAGGGATTGTTGTCGATCGAGGCGCCATGCTTGGCGACGTGGTCCTCCCACCACTTCACGAAGCCGTCGAGCTTCTGCGCGATCTCCGGCGTTGCCGCGCGGTAGGCAAGCAGATGCTCGGCGCCGTAGATTTCCGTGGTCTCGGAGAGAATGCCGATACCGCCGACGCCGGCCAGGATGTCGACAGCCGCGCCCAGCGCCGGATTGGCCGTGATGCCCGACATGCCGTCGGAGCCGCCGCATTGCAGGCCGACGACGATCTCGCTGACCGGGATCGGCTCACGCTTCAACTGGCCGACTTCCTCGGCGATCTCGGCCAGCACGCCCATCGCTTTTTCCACCGATTTGCGCGACCCGCCGGCGTCCTGGATGTTGAAATGGCGCTTGCCGGCAGCGACGCCCTTCTGGCCGTAGAGGGTGAGCTGGTTGACCTCGCAGCCGAGGCCGACCATCAGCACGCCGCCGAAATTCGGGTGGCGGGCATAGCCGGCAAGCGTGCGGTGCAGCACCATCATGCCGTCGCCGGTGCCGCTCATGCCGCAGCCCTGGCCGTGCACGATCGGCACGAAGCCGTCGATGCCGGGGTATTTCGGCAACAGCGTGCGGTTGGCGGTATCGGCGATGGAATGGCAGACGGTGGCCGAGCAATTGACGCTGGCGACGATGCCGATGAAGTTGCGCGTGCCGGCGCGGCCATCGGCGCGGCGATAGCCCATGAAGGTGCGGGCGCGGTCGGCCTCCGTCGCGTGCTCGGCCTCGCTCGGCGGCACGACCGGCAAGCGGCCGGATTCGAAAACCAGATTGTGCGAATGCACGTGCTCGCCGGCTGCGATGTCCTGTGTCGCGCGACCGATCGCCTGGGCGTATTTCACGACGGCCTCTCCGGCGGCGATCGGCTTGATCGCCACCTTGTGGCCGGGCTCGATCAGCGCACTGGCGACGGCACCGCCCGGCAGCGCGGTGCCGATCTCGATGCGGCCGTTCGCGACGGCGACATTGTCGGCGGGGGACAGAAGAATGCAGTTGGAGGCGTTCACGGGCGGTTTCCTGGGTGATCCTGGGTTGCGCGGGGCGGATTGACACGCGCCTGTTTAGAGATATTGTCTTTTATCGTGAAAAAACAGTTTTGCGTCAATTGTTTTTTCGTGGGGAGTTCCGCATGTCTCCGGGTTGTTCCGGGAAGCAATTTCGCTTCTCAGAGCCATGCGAACGTCATATTGCGCTTCAAACCGTCCGCTGCAAGCGACGGCGTGCAACGGGTCAGGGATGTCGAAGAGCAACAACGTCTACAAGGATGCCTACAACCGCTGCCTGCGGCTGCTCGACGAAACGCGCAGCCTGCCTTCGGAGCCGGAACTGGGCACCTTGCTTGGCGTCAGCCGGACCACGGTGCGCACCATTCTCGCGCGCATGGAAGAGACCGGGCTGATCGCCTGGAACAAGCGCGCCAAGACGGTGCTGCGCGAACCGCTTCCCGATGATTTCTTCCCCGAGGAAGAGACAGACACGCTGGCCGAGATCATCGAACGGTCGTTCATGCGTCGGCTGCTCGCCGGCGGCGCCGAAGCCGGCATGCAGATCAACGAACTCGAACTGGCGCGCGAGATCGGCGTTGGCACCACCAGCGTGCGCGAGTTCCTGATCCGCTTCTCCCGCTTCGGCCTGATCGAGAAACGTCGCAACAGTCATTGGGTGCTGAAGGGCTTTACGCGCGCCTTCGCGCTGGAGCTGACCGAAATCCGCGAGATGTTCGAACTGCGCTCGGCGGCCGCCTTTGCCGCTTTACCGCAGGACAGCGCAGTCTGGACCGATCTCGACCGCCTGGAAGACGAGCATCGCCAGCTGGCAAACGACATTGCCGCCCGCTTCACCGAGTTCTCCGAACTCGACGAGCGCTTCCACCGGCTGATCCACCGGGCATCGCGCAATCGCTTCATCGTCGATTTCTACGATGTCATCGCCATGATCTTCCACTACCATTACCAGTGGAACAAGGCGCAGGAACGCGAGCGCAACGAAGTCGCGATCGGTGAGCATCTGGTCTACATAGAAGCGCTGAAATCACGCGATCTCGGCAAGGTCGACGCCGCTTGCCGCAAGCATTTGAAGTCGGCGCGCCAGACATTGCTGACCTCGATCCCGGAGAGCCGGTCGCTGCAAAAACACTGAGCCGCATCGCGGCTCGGAGCCTTGTTTCATGCATGTCGTTGTCCCAAAACCGCTATACACTTCTGGGCGACATGCCTTGGGCCTGCCGCGTTGCCGCCGCGGCGATTTGGCGATTTTCCACCCGCCGGCCCCGTGCTAGATATGGTTGGTTGCTGCGAAGAGGCAGGGCTTTGGGCGTATCGAGGAGACGATGGAGCATGCCGGTCGCGCTTGTCGCGGCCTATCTGCTGTTGCTCCAGTCGACGCTTGGTGCATTCGCCTTCGGCGCCGGTCCCAATGCATCGCAACTCGACGCTTTCGGCAACGTCATCTGTACCCATGAAGGC
>NZ_RZQA01000638.1:0-3797 GCF_004022915.1 Mesorhizobium sp. M7A.F.Ca.US.006.04.2.1 | reverse complement strand
GGTCGTGAGCCGGAAATAGCGGAACGCCGCCGGAGAGGTCGATCACGATGTCTGCTTTAGAGATTGCGCCGTCACGAGCCGCACCAAAGCGCAGGCGGTCGCGCGAAGAGGGAACTGGCAAGGCGAAATCATCAACGATCAGCTCGAAGGCACCCAGATGGCCTTGTGCATTGCGGATCCTGCCCCGCACGACGGGGAAATCCCACACGCGGTTGGGTGTAACCTCCGCGGGTCGCGTCAGCAGGACGGTCACGTCCAGATCCCCGGCAAGCTGGCAGGCGACCTCCATTGCCGCCTGGTCGCGGCCATAAACCAGCACCACGCCATTGCTTCGAAGCGTGACGAGGGCGGGCGGCGAGGTCGGTTCGGCCACCATCGCGACGAGTGCCGCCGCCTTCGGCCCGGCGGATGCGGCCTCTGCCGACCAGCCTGCCGCCTCGCGGATGTTCACGAAATCGAGGTCACCCGCAAAGCCGATTTCCTCAGCGACTTCGCGGAAAAGCGGCGCCTGCTGTGTGCAGGCTATGGTGATGGCTCCCCCCTCGCTCAATCTGTTGCGGATACGCTCGATTTCGGCGCCGCACAGCTGATCGCCCGATTGCACCTGAGCGTCTTTGCATCCGCGGCGCACGCTGTCGCCAAAACCAGGCATGCTGCGCTCGCAGGAGCAGATGAAGACCGTGCGCGGTTTGTCCAGGCTCATTGCGCCTCCCGGCTACGCGACACCGCCCGCTGCGGTAGCGCCTTTACTGTAGAGACAGTATATACATTATTGGAGAATTAGGCCGCCGTCATCAAAAATGGATCGGCATCATGTCCCAGCGTGCTTCGGTCACCGACCGCGCCCTCGATCTGCCCCCGCTCTACAGCCTCACTGTCTTGAGAGAAGCCGGCGATGCCTTCGAGCACGCCCGCGCCATTGCCGGCGAGCAGGGTGCAGGGACGCTGGTCTGGGTACGGCGCTATGATCTGGCCGAGTTCGCGGTCGTCCTGGAGCCTGAACAATCGTTGGCGCAGGCCCGCCTTGCCATCTATGCCGGAATGAACGCTCTGGCCGACGCGCTTGCAGCGCGTGCACCGCCTGAAATGCCGGTCACCTTCGACTGGCCGGACGCGATCCGCATCGACGGCGCTCTCGTTGGCGGCGGACGCCTGGGCTGGCCTGAGGGAGCTCGCGACGAGGAGACGCCGGCCTGGCTCGTCTTTTCTGCCATGATCCGCATCGCGGCCGTGCGCGCTTACGAACCTGGCGAGCGGCCGCTACTCGGCGCGCTTGACGAATTGGGCTCCGAAGCCCCCGATCCTGGTGAGATCATCGCCAGCTTCTCCCGTCACCTGATGAACGAGTTCCACGAATGGGGCGAAACCGGCTTCGCATCGCTCGCCAGCCAATGGCTGCACCGCTCCTCACACCGAGGCCAGGACGTTCGGATCGCTGACAATGGCGATCTGCTGCTTCCGGGGAAGCCTTGCCGGGGAGCCTCCGAAAGGCGGAGTTTGGTGGAAGCTCTTGGCTCACCTTCGTGGCTCGATCCCGCTACGGGTGTGCCATGGCTCTAAAGCTACTGCGCACGATCCGCCTAGATCCGTCGGATGGCTTCGTCTATTCCCACGCCGCGGAACCCGGCGAGTGGGCCGTCACGGGGACTTTCCGGTTCTTCGCCGCCGATATCGAAAGCCTCTCCGGCAAAGAACGACAAGCCTTCCGCGCCGGCTTCATGGGTGTTGAGAGCTTCGGCTGGTCCACCCTCGTCATCGTGACGAAGGCCACCGCGGAAGAAGTCGCGGCTGCGACCGAAAGACTGGCCGAGCAGCTTGTCGCCCGTTGCGGAGCGCCCGGGATGGCGGTCGCGCGCGCGGCCGCCGAGGAGGAAATCGCCTTCGCGCAGTCCCTGTGCAGTCATCCGCCGAACACCCTTGTTGCGCTGCACCGCGCTGGCGAGGAGGCGGGCATCCGTGAATCGTTCCGCACCCTGCACCGGAAGGTGAGCCGCCTTGATCCGGCGGCCGCATTCCGCATCATCGAGGTCGAGGGAGAAGAGGGTGCGATGGAAGAAGTCGACATCGTGGTGCTGGCGGGTAGGCACAAATGATAGATTTCTGGATTTCTTCGGGCCACCATCTGCTCGATCGCGACAAGGCAGGCCGGTTGATGGTGACTGATCCGTTCCTCAAAGCTTATTTGGCTCGCCCTGAGCTTCTGCCGCCGGAAGATGCGTGCGCGGCGGAGTTGCGGCTGCATCACGAGTTGCTGATGCACGATCCGCGCCGGCCGGTCGGGAACGAGGAGATCGCCGCGATCGACGACCCGGATGCTCGGGAAAACTGGGAGTTCATGATTGCCTTTCGCAATCGCCTTTTGGCAGCGCCGTCCCTCGAAGCCTGCTATCTCGAACTCGCGCGCGGCTCGGCTGCCGACATTCCGCCCCTGTTCATGAACCAGCTTGCGCAACTGGTGCTGCGCAATGCGCTTGACGGCGACGACGATCCCTTCGTGCTGCGTGCGGCCGAGCTGTTTTACCGTGCCCAGCGAGTGACCCTCCATGAAGGTGCGCTGCTGCTTGCAGATGCGGAAACCATTGAAGTCCACGAGCAGAACCGTCACGCCTCGCCTCTCCTGAACATGCTCGGAGGGCCTGCCGTCACCGAGCTGCAGATTCTCCAGGAGAAGAATGCCTGCAGCTATTTCGGCAGGAGCGATGCCTTTGACATGGTGCTTGGCCTCGGCGACGTCGACAGTCCGGCGCGGCGCGGCCTTGCCGCCGCGATCGAGGCCTGGATACGCCATCTGCTGGCCATTGAGGTGAGGGTTGAGCCGGTCGAGCGGACCGAGGACGACGATTGGGCATGGTTCGTCGGTCTGGACGCGGAGGTGACGCGTATCGGCAATGCGCTGTGGACAGGCGAGGACCTTGACCCTGAGGCGGCAAAGCGCATTATAGCTTTGTTTCGGCTCGACTTCTCCGAATTCGACGAAGTTAGGCCGGAAGTGGGTGCGCGGCCGATCTGGTTGATCATGGCGATGACATCCGACCGCATGGTTCGCATGAAGCCGCAGAACCTAATCGCCGGCCTGCCGCTTCGAGCCGCCACACCCGCAAGTTAGGCATTGTGGACAGTCAGGATTCCGAATTGGTTCGGGAAACAACTCAAGTCGGTGTCGTCGTCGAGCGACGGACTCTGCAGAACCCGTGGGTCGATCATGCCTGGATGCCCGTTGCGGTGCTCGTCGGCGTTCCGGTAGCCGCAGCTTGGACGGCGCTCGATGAAACCGCAACAGTAACCCGCTATTATGCGGGAGCGGCGGACATCGAGTTCTTCGGAGCGGACACGACGATGTACCGGGAGAACTTACGTTCTCAGCAGCCGAGCCTGTGGGTATCGCTCCGGCACACGAATGCGCCTCCCGGGGTCCTGCTGCAATTGGTAACCGCCGATCCCTCGGACGCCGAGTCGCTGACGGAGTCCGGCACCGACATCATCGAGGCGGTTCCGATGCCGTCCGAGATCCAGCAGCAGCTTGCCGCCTTCGTTGAAGCCCACCATGTCGAGCGGCCGTTCGTCAAGCGCAAGCGCGATCGGGCAAAGCTTGATGCGGGGCGCAATTGGCCTTCCGGGACTGGAGACAAGGAATGAGCGGCGGCAATGATAACATCTTCGCCCGCTGGTCGCGCCGGAAGCTGTCTGTGCGCTCGGCCGGACTTCAAGCAACGGACGACGAGAAGCTGGTACCTGACGCTGCGGCGGTGGATGCCGGCGCTGCCCGCCGAGCCACGGCTCAGGATGCGGGATCGACG
>NZ_RZQA01000637.1:0-3801 GCF_004022915.1 Mesorhizobium sp. M7A.F.Ca.US.006.04.2.1 | reverse complement strand
GAACCAGACGCTGGCGCTGGTCGGCATCGGCGCCATACCGTGGCTCGGCAACGAACACACCGCACTCGGCAGCGTCCTGTTCGCCAATGTCTGGCACTGGCTGGGCTTCCCCACCCTGGTGCTGCTGGCCGGCATGCAGCGCGTCAGCAAGGAAGTCATCGAGGCTGCCCGTCTCGACGGCGCCGGCGACTATGTGCTGATGACCAGGATTATCTGGCCGCTGATTGCGCCGAGCGTCACCATCGTCACCATCCTGACCTTCATCGGCAGCTTCAACTGGTTCGAAATCCCCTATGTCATGGCTGGCCTCACCGGTTCGCCCGGCGGCGCGACAGATGTGCTCGGCCTCTATTTCTACCGCACCGCCTTCGGTTCGACGACGACCGGGATCCAGGATTTCGGCCAGGGCAGCGCGCTGGCCGTGATGATGTTCATCATCGTTGCAGGCGTCACTGCAATCGCGCTTCGCTACCTGCGCCGTCGCGAGATCGAGCTGTGAGCGCGACAGCCCGCACCGGGCAACCCGCCGAGTTGCTGAAGAATGGCGCCATCCAGCTGATGCTGGCGATCAACGCCGTCATCATGATCTATCCGCTGTTCGTCATGGCGATGTCGTCCTTCAAGACTAATGCCGAGATCTTCTCCTCGCCCTTCGCCCTGCCGGCGCACTTTTCGCTGGCCAATGCCGAGCGGGTGTGGAGCGAAACCAACTTCGTGCGCTACCTCGCCAACTCCGTCGGCATCACCATGGCCGCGGTCGCCCTCATCCTTCTGTTCAGCACCATGGCCGCCTATGCGATTGCCCGCTACCAGTTCAGGCTGAGCGCGCTGGTGCTGATGTTTTTCCTCAGCGGCATGACGGTGCCGCTCAAACTGGCGATCATTCCGCTGTTCATCCAGCTGGATTCGCTTGGGCTGGTCGACAGCTATGCCGGCCTGGTGCTGGTCTATGTCGCCATGGGCATTCCCTCAGCGGTGTTCATCATGACCGGCTTCCTCCGGACCTTGCCGCGCGAACTGGAAGAGTCCGCACGCATGGACGGCGCCAGCGAATTTCGCATCATGCGCTCGATCATGTTGCCGTTGGCGCGCCCGGCCCTGGTCATCGTCGCCATCCAGAACGCCGTGCCGATCTGGAACGACTTCTTCTTCCCGCTGGTGCTGATCACCTCGGACGAGCTCAAAACCTTGCCGCAGGGCCTCACCGTCTTCGTCGGTGAATTCACCACCGACTGGGGCGTGCTGTTCACCGGGCTCACTCTGGCGGCGCTGCCGATAACGCTGCTCTACATCGTGCTGTCGAAGCAGTTCATCTCCGGCATCACCCAAGGCGCGGTGAAATAGACTGCGGTCAAATAGACGAGGAAATCTTCAAGTGGCGAACCAGAACAAGATCATCATCACCTGCGCGGTTACCGGCTCGATCCACACGCCGTCCATGTCGCCGCATCTGCCGGTGAGCGCCCAAGAGATTGCCGATGCCGCGATCGGCGCGGCCGAGGCCGGCGCTGCCATCGTCCATCTGCATGCGCGCAACCCCGCCGACGGCCGGCCCGACCAGTCGACCGAGGCGTTTGCGCCCTTCCTGAAGGTGATCAAGCAACGCTCGGACTGCGTCATCAACATCACCACAGGCGGCGCCGCGACAATGAGCGTCGAGGAGCGCGTCAAGCCGGCGGCGACCTTTGCGCCGGAAGTTGCATCGCTCAACATGGGCTCGATGAATTTCGGCCTCTACCCAATGCTGGAGCGCTTCAAGACCTTCGAGCATGACTGGGAACGCCCCTATCTCGAAGGCTCGCGCGACCGCATCTTCCGCAACACCTTTGGCGACATCGAGCACATCCTGCGCACCTGCGCGCAAAACGGCACGCGTTTCGAGATCGAGTGCTACGACATCGGCCACCTCTACACGCTCGCCCATTTCGTTGAGCGCGGCCTGGTCAAGGCGCCGTTCTTCGTCCAGAGCGTGTTCGGCATATTGGGCGGCATCGGCACCCATCCGGAAGATGTCGCGCATATGAGGCGCACCGCCGACCGGCTGTTTGGACAGGACTACCACTGGTCGGTGCTGGGCGCCGGCCGCAGCCAGCTGCCGATCGCCACCCAGGCCATTGCGCTCGGCGGCAATGTGCGCGTCGGGCTGGAGGACTCGCTCTGGATCGGCAAGGGCCAACTGGCGAAATCCAATGCCGAGCAGGTGCGCAAGGTACGCCAGATCATCGAAGGGCTTGGCGCTTCGGTCGCCACCCCTGACGAGGCACGGCAGATCTTGCAGCTCAAGGGCGGCGACAAGGTCTCTTTCTAAGGAAAATACCAATGAGTGCGCTCACCATATCAGGTGTCGATAAGGCCTATGGCAAGGCGAAGGTCATCCACGGCGTGTCCGTCGACATCGCGTCGGGCGAATTCGTCATCCTGGTTGGCCCGTCCGGTTGCGGCAAGTCGACCTTGCTCAGGATGATCGCCGGCCTGGAAGACATCAGCGCCGGCGAGATCGCGCTCGAAGGCAAGGTTATCAACGATGTCGCGCCGAAATCGCGCGATATCGCCATGGTCTTCCAGAATTATGCGCTCTACCCGCACATGACGGTGCGTGAGAACATGGCCTTCGCACTGACGCTGAAGAAGATCGATAAAAGCGAGATCGACGCCAAGATTGCGCGTGCCGCGACGATCCTCGGACTGCAGGACTTGCTGGATCGTTATCCGCGCCAGCTTTCCGGCGGGCAGCGCCAGCGTGTCGCCATGGGCCGCGCTATCGTGCGCGACCCGAAGGTCTTTCTGTTCGACGAGCCACTCTCCAACCTCGACGCCAAGCTGCGCGTGCAGATGCGCGCCGAAATCAAGGCGCTGCACCAGCGCCTGGGAACCACCATCGTCTACGTCACCCACGACCAGGTCGAAGCCATGACTATGGCCGACAAGATCGTCGTCATGAATGGCGGCATCGTCGAACAGGTCGGCGCCCCGCTCGATCTCTACGACCGGCCGGCCAATCTGTTCGTTGCCCAGTTCATCGGCTCGCCGTCGATGAACATCCTGGACGGCCGCACCACTACGGACGGTTTTGTCGCCAGCGACGGCACGGTATTTCCGCTGCCTGCGTTGGGACAGGGCGAAAGTGCGCTTGCCTGGGGCATCCGGCCCGAACATCTCAAGCTCTCAGACAGCGGCGTGCCGGCGGTGGTCGAAGTGGTCGAGCCGACCGGCGCGGAAACCCTTGTCATGGCCAAAGCCGGCACCAACACCTTGAGCGCGTTGCTGCGCGAGCGGATTTCCGTGATGCCGGGCCAGAAGGTTTTCCTGGCGCCGGACCTCACCCAGTTGCATCTGTTCAACGCCAAGGGTCAGCGCATTATGCGGGTGCGGAACGCATCAAGGGTTATTCGGCAGATGAAATAATCGGCAGGCACTTTTCCCAATTCTATACTCTCGAGGACCGTGAGCGGGGCAGTCCGCAAAGTGCCCTGGAGATCGCCGCCCGTGAAGGGCGAGTTGAGCGCGAAGGCTGGCGTATACGCAAAGACGGAACTACGTTCTGGTCCCACGTGGTCATCGACGCCATTCGGCACGAGGATGGCGAACTCCTGGGGTTCGCGAAGATCACACGCGACATTACGGAGCGGAAGAAGGCGCAGGAGTCCTTGGATCAGGCCCGTGAGGCCCTTTTCCATTCACAAAAAATGGATGCGGTCGGCAAGCTAACGGGCGGCGTCGCCCACGATTTCAACAATTTGCTGATGGCGATTCTGGGAAGTCTTGAGCTGCTCCGCAAACGGCTTCCCGACGATCCACAAT
>NZ_RZQA01000636.1:0-3805 GCF_004022915.1 Mesorhizobium sp. M7A.F.Ca.US.006.04.2.1 | reverse complement strand
GTCCCGGCATGGGCGATCGCCGCCAGCAGGCGACCGCTGCCGATCTGAACGTGACGCTCGACGTCACCATCGAGGAAGCGGCGACCGCTGAAAAGGTGACGGCGATGTTCCCCGACGGCCGCAAGGTGGCGGTCAAGCTGCCGGCCTATGTCGAGGATGGCCAGACCATCCGCCTCAAGGGTCAAGGCGAGCAGGGGCCGGGCCAGCCAGGCGACGCGCTGGTCAAGATCCATCTGCGCCGGCATCCACGCTACCGCATCGAAGGCCGCGACCTGCACGCCGATCTGCCGGTGATGCTGGCGGATGCCGTGCTCGGCGCCAAGGTGCCTGTCGAGACGCCGACCGGCAGGCTCGCGGTCAACATTCCGGCCTGGTCGAGCTCCGACAAGGTCCTGCGGCTGAAGGGCAGAGGCCTGCCGGAAAAGGCCGGCGGTCACGGCGATCTCTACGCTCATGTGCGTATCATGCTGCCGGAAGGCGGTGATAGCGCACTCGAAGCGCTGTTGCGCAGCCAAAAAGGCTGATCGGCGGCTTTTGTCCCCTGAACTGTCCGTTTTGAGCGCTTGAAGGGGCTCTGTGCCTGTGCGATAGGGCAACCCACAAAGCTGAAATCTTGCGGAGAGCGCTCACATGGCGGGTGGACAGGGCCTAATGGCCGGCAAGCGCGGCCTCATTCTTGGCGTCGCCAACAATAGGTCGATCGCTTATGGCATCGCCAAGGCCTGCGTCGATCATGGCGCCGAGATAGCGCTGACCTATCAGGGCGAGGCGTTCAAGAAGCGTGTCGAGCCGCTGGCGGCGGAACTGGGCGCCTTTGTCGCCGGCCATTGCGACGTCACCGATCCGGCGAGCCTGGATGAGGTTTTCGCCAATGTCGCCAAACATTGGGGCAAGCTTGATTTCCTCGTCCACGCCATTGCCTTCTCCGACAAGGATGAGCTGACTGGCCGCTATGTCGAGACGTCACGCGACAATTTCCTGCGCACAATGGACATTTCGGTCTATTCCTTCACCACCATCGCCAAGCGCGCCGAGGCGCTGATGACCGATGGCGGCTCACTGCTGACGCTGACCTACTACGGCGCCGAAAAGGTGATGCCGCACTACAACGTCATGGGTGTCGCCAAGGCGGCGCTCGAGGCCAGCGTGCGCTACCTGGCGGTCGATCTCGGCGCCAAGAAGATCCGCGTCAACGCCATTTCGGCTGGCCCGATCAAGACCCTTGCCGCTTCCGGCATCGGCGATTTCCGCTACATCCTGAAGTGGAACGAGTACAATTCGCCGCTGAAGCAGACGGTGACGCAGGAGGAAGTCGGCGATTCCGGCGTCTATTTCCTGTCCGATCTGTCGCGCGGCGTCACCGGTGAAGTGCACCACGTCGATTCGGGCTACCACGTCGTCGGCATGAAGGCGGTCGACGCGCCTGATATTTCGACCGTCAAGGACTAACACCCCCGCCAACCGTCGTCCGTCCCGATCCCGCACCGGAAGACCTGATGTACCCGCTGGTTTATATCGCGCGCCACGGCCAGACCGCGTGGAACGCCGAAATGCGGCTTCAGGGGCAGGCTGACACCGATCTCAATGCTCTTGGCCGCGAACAGGCGACCGGCAACGGGCTTCGGCTAGCTGCGTTGGTTCCAGATCCCTGGGAATTCGACTTCGTCGCCAGTCCGATGAAACGGACGCGCGAAACGATGCAGCGTATTCGCGCCGCGATGAAGCTGGATCCGGATGCCTATCGAACCGATCCGCGCCTCGTCGAGGTCAATTTCGGCGATTGGCAGGGATTTACCTTTCCCGAGCTGGAGACGCGGTATCCCGGAGCAAGCGGGACGCGCGCTCTGGACAAGTGGAACTTCCAGCCGCCCGGCGAAGGCGCCGAGAGCTATCAGATGCTGCTCGAACGGGTGAGGCCATGCTTCGACGCGATCGAACGCCAGACGATATGCGTGACCCATGGCGGCGTCATGCGCACCTTGTTTCGTTTCGTTCTGGGATTGGCCGAGGACGAGGCAGCGAACCTGGAAATACCGCAGGATCGCCTGCTCAAGCTCGAAGGCAAGAGTCTGGAGTGGCTTTGATGCATGTCGCCCAAAAGTGGCCCCGGTTTTGGGAGAACGACATACATAAAACAAAGACCTAAAGCGGGTCGCCTGAAATCCGTTCAGACGCGACACGCTCTAGGCCATTTCGCAGGCGGCTCGGCGAAAGCTGAACCGCAAACGCTGCATTCAATTGAGGTTGGAAGCTCTAGTTGGCTGAGCTGTCCGGCAGTTCCATGTCGGTGATGACGTTTTCGCCATTGGTCACATCGTAGGCGATGACGATGTCCATGCCCGGCTTCAGCGCGTCGAGATCGGTCTCTGCGTTCAGCTTGTAGGACTTGCCGTCATCCAGCGTCAGCGTCGCCGTGTCCTTGTCGATCTTCTTGATCAGGCCTTCGGTCTGGCCGGCGAAAGCGGCGGTGGAAAGCAGCAGCGTGGCGGCAACGGCGCTAATCAGGGTACGCATAATCGTTCCTCTTTATCATTGCACCGGCATGGCGGCGGGCTGTTCAACAGCGGATGGAGCAGAGCAGAAACCAACCGAATGTGTCAAAACTAAATCCGCCAGATCACAGTTTGACCCCTGTGAAAAACGCCAATAGAACGCAATCTTCAGCCGGCTCCGATGCCGGGCAGGGTATTTCATGTCTCACAACACGTTCGGCCACCTTTTCCGCGTCACCACCTGGGGCGAAAGCCATGGCCCGTCGCTCGGCTGCGTGGTCGACGGCTGTCCGCCCGGCATCCGCTTTACGCGCGACGAGATCCAGGCCGAACTCGACAAGCGCCGTCCGGGACAGTCACGTTTCGTGACGCAGCGTCGCGAACCAGATGAAGTGAAGGTGCTGTCAGGTTTCATCCTCGACGAGGACGGCGAGACGATGATCACCACCGGCACGCCGGTGTCGATGCTGATCGAGAATGTCGACCAGCGTTCAAAGGATTATGGCGAGATCGCCCGCCAGTACCGGCCCGGCCATGCCGACTACACCTATGACGTCAAATACGGGGTGCGCGATTATCGTGGCGGCGGCCGCTCCTCGGCCCGCGAGACGGCAGCCAGAGTGGCGGCCGGTGCCTTGGCGCGCAAGGTGGTGCCCGGCGTGGTGGTGCGCGGTGCGCTGGTGTCGATGGGCGAGAAATCCATCGATCGCGCCAACTGGAACTGGAATTTCATCGGCGATGCGGAAAATCCGTTCTTCACCCCCGATCCGGCTTCCGTTCCTGTCTTCACGCAGTATCTCGACGGCATCCGCAACGCGGGCTCCTCGGTCGGTGCGGTGATCGAGATCGTCGCCGACGGCGTTCCACCGGGCCTCGGCGCGCCGATCTATGCCAAGCTCGACCAGGACATCGCCTCCGGCCTGATGTCGATCAACGCGGTCAAAGGCGTCGAGATCGGCAACGGCTTCGAGGCCGCCCGCATCACCGGCGAGCAGAATGCCGACGAGATGCGCATCGGCAATGACGGCAAGCCGGTGTTCCTGTCCAACAATGCCGGCGGCATCCTCGGCGGCATCTCGACCGGCCAGGCAATCGTCGCCCGTTTCGCCGTCAAGCCGACCTCGTCGATCCTGACCCCGCGAAAGTCGATCGATAAGGACGGCAAGGACGTCGAGATCATGACCAAGGGCCGCCACGATCCATGCGTCGGCATCCGCGCCGTGCCGATCGGCGAGGCAATGGTTGCCTGTGCGATCGCCGATCATTATCTGCGGCATCGGGGACAGACGGGGAGGGGAATAGGGGAATAGGGG
>NZ_RZQA01000635.1:0-3815 GCF_004022915.1 Mesorhizobium sp. M7A.F.Ca.US.006.04.2.1 | reverse complement strand
GGTGTGACAGCCGCGGCACTGCCTCGTTGGGCCGGCACCAGGAGCCTGGTGTTCTGGACCCCGTATTTCCAGGGATCGACCATCTGCATGACGGTGTTGGCGGCCTGCGCATTGCCGGCGCCGGCCGTTGGCCCTTCGCTGCGCACATAGTCGTCGCTGGTGCAGCCAGCGGCAAAGCCGGCCAGCAGCAAGGCGACGCTCGATCCAAAGACCAGACGCATGGCTTCAATCCTTCGGCAGGTCGAGGAAATGCCCAGCCGAAGCGGCCGCTGCAGGTTGAGTGACGCGGCCGTCTGCCAACGCCACGGTGCGACCGGCATCGGAATCCTTCACTTCCTCGGTGTTGTTGAGAAAATAGTCGGCATTGCTGGCCGGCTGCGTGCCATCTGTCGGCTCGACGAGCTTCTTCGACGGATCGACCGGCTTGACCAGATAGGGCGTTACGATGATGACGAGGTCGGTCTCGCGCCGCTGATAGGATTTCGACGAGAACAGCGCCCCAAGCACCGGCATCTTGCCGAGGCCCGGAATGCGCGACGTGGTGATGTCGTTTTGCGACTGCAGCAGTCCAGCGATCATGAAGCTCTGGCCGTTCTTCAGGTCGACCGACGTCCTGGCACGGCGCACGATGAAGCCAGGAACCGAGATCGTCCCGATATTGTAGGAGGCCGACGCGTCGATCGAGGAGACTTCCGGCGCGATATCAAGGCTGACCAGCCCGTCTTTCAGAACCGTAGGCGTGAAATCCAGGCTGACGCCGTATTTCTTGTAGCTGACCGAGATCTTGCCGTTGTCCTCCGAGACCGGGATCGGGAACTCGCCGCCGGCGAGGAAGCTAGCCGTCTGGCCGGACCGGGCGATCAGGTTCGGCTCGGCCAGTCGCCGCGCTAAGCCGCGCTCTTCCAGCGCCTTGATGGCGATATCGATCGATACGCCGTTCGATAGGAGACGACCGATGATCTCGCCAGTACCGGCCGCCGGCACTGTGCCCGGATCGATCGAGACGTCGCGGCCGCCAAGGCCATAGGCGAAATTGGCGGCGTATTTGGCACCCAGATCCTGGCCCGCCTGGCGGTTGATCTCGACAAAGCGGACGTTGAGCTGGACCTGCTGCGAAGATGAGATGTTGACCGAGTTGATCACCTCCTCGGCACCGGAAAAGCGCGTCGCGATCTTGTTTGCCTTTTCGGCGGCGACGGCATCGTCGGCCTCGCCCGACAGCACGACACGGCCATTGGCCGATCCGACCTTGATCCTGGCATCCGGCACGCTGGCGCGAATGGTGCTGGCCAGTTGGTCGGTGTCGAGCGTCACCTCGATGTCGACGGTGCCGACAAGCTGCTTTTTCTCATCGAACAGCGCAATCCCGGTGGTGCCGAGATTGTTGCCGAGCACATAGAAGGATTTGTCGGTCAGCGGATTGACGTTGGCGATCTCCGGATCGCCGATGACGATCTGGTAGAAGGCAGCACTGGTGATGATCGTCTTCGGCTTGCCCTTGGCAACCTTGATTGACGCATTCTTGGTCGACGACACGTAGACGACGTCGTTGTCAGCTCTCGCCGCCGAGGCGCCCAAGGCCAGCATCGCCGCAGCGGCCAGCGAAGACGCGACAGCCACGGCGCGCAAAACGCGCAACCGCGTCATGACCCGATATATGAACAGCCCGAACATTGTCCCGTCCCTCACCCAGTCCCCACTGGTTTATTTCTGGTCCCGCGAAGGAACCTGGTATTCCTCGGCCTTCGTGCCGCGCGTTACGATGACCGTCTTGAACTTCGGTTTCTCCGGCTCCTTGGTGACGGCGTCGAACACCGAGCCGGCCGCGGCCTGCACATTCGAGGCGACCGATCCGCCGAAGGAGGAGATGGTGGTGACGCCGTTCTTGCCGTCAGCGCCTTCGCTGGCGGACCGAAGCGACAGCGAGAGCGTGCCGACGGTGCGGGCCAGCGCTACTTTCTGCGCGCCGTCCGTCGTCACCTCGATTGTCACCGAATTGGAGATCTGCGGCGTCGTCTGGCGCTCGTCGGCGCCCTGCCCGACGCTCAGCACCTTGGCATCGGCGACAACGATCTCGGAGGTGATGGTGGAACCGGCAGCGCCTTGCGCATTCTTGGCCACTTCCTGGATTTCGCCGGCATCGCGCGTCAGCACCACGTCAACGCGGTCACCGGGCGTGACGAAGCCGCCGACTCCGGCGATCTCGTCGGTGCGGATGGTGACCGCCCGCATTCCGGGCGTCATCATGTTGGAGAGCGTCGCGCGGCCATTCGGGCCGGACAGCTTGGTCAGCAGCACCGGTTCGTTGACCTCCATCGGCGACAGCACCACGCGAGTGCCGTCGGCGAGCAACGCATTGATGGTGGTGAAGGCGCCCTGCGGCACGGACTCTTGCGACCACGGGATTTCGCTGAGCTGCGCGCGGTCGAGCTCCATGCCGTAGCGCAACGGGGCATTCGCCACCACGATGGTCTTGAATTCGACTTTCGGCACGACAGGTGCCGGAATCGACGACGTCTTCTCTTCGGAATCGGCCTTGGCCTGGCTTTTGACCCAGAAATCCGCGGCAAAGATCGAGATCGCGCCGAAAACGGCGGCGATGCCGATCATCGATATGGCCTTGCCCCTCACGCCTAAACCCCTGATATCAGCAGTTTCTTATTTAGTTGGGCTCACGTTAGGCGGCATTGTTAAAGAATCAGGAATCCCGGGCGTTGGTATCGGATCTATTTCCGCCGGCTTGGTTATCGAATGGTTTTGGGGTAAGAGGGCCCAGATCCCCGAACGGAACAGGAACCTCGGTCGCTTGGCGCTGAAAAGCGTGGCAGTATCGCGAGGTGATTCGCAGCACCGGAACCTATGGCAGGCATGGACGACAGCAACGATCTCTTCGGCAATATGGACAAGCAGCCGCAGCCGGTGCGTACCGCTGCGCGCCCGGCGGATCCACTGGTGGTGCAAGCCACCAAGCGTCCTGCCTCGACCAAGGACGGCAGCGAGGGCTATAGCGCCGCCGACATCGAGGTGCTGGAAGGGCTGGAACCGGTGCGCCGCCGGCCAGGCATGTATATCGGCGGCACCGACGACAAGGCGATGCACCATCTGTTCGCCGAGGTCATCGACAATTCGATGGACGAAGCGGTGGCCGGTCACGCCACCTTCATCGATGTCGAGCTTTCGGCCGACGGCTATCTCGCCGTGACGGACAATGGCCGCGGCATCCCGATCGATCCGCACCCGAAGTTCAAGAAGCCGGCGCTTGAAGTGATCATGACGACGCTGCATTCGGGCGGCAAGTTCGACTCCAAGGTTTACGAGACATCAGGCGGCCTGCATGGCGTCGGCGTGTCCGTGGTCAACGCGCTGTCGGACCATCTCGAGGTCGAGGTCGCGCGGGGACGGCAACTCTATCGGCAAAAATTCTCGCGCGGCGTTCCCGTGACCGGCCTGGAACAGTTGGGCGAGGTCCACAACCGGCGCGGCACAAAGATCCGCTTCCACCCCGACGAGCAGATTTTCGGCAAGGGCGCGGCGTTCGAACCGGCGCGGCTCTACCGTATGACGCGCTCGAAAGCCTATCTGTTCGGCGGCGTCGAGATCCGCTGGACCTGCGATCCGTCGCTGATCAAGGAAAAAGACCAGACACCGGCCAAGGCGGAATTCCATTTTCCCGGCGGCCTGAAGGACTATCTCAAGGCATCGCTCGGCGACGACTTCCA
Source organism: Mesorhizobium sp. M7A.F.Ca.US.006.04.2.1 (assembly GCF_004022915.1). Lineage (NCBI taxonomy): Bacteria > Pseudomonadati > Pseudomonadota > Alphaproteobacteria > Hyphomicrobiales > Phyllobacteriaceae > Mesorhizobium > Mesorhizobium sp. M7A.F.Ca.US.006.04.2.1. Next base: position 96 of record NZ_RZQA01000635.1, on the reverse strand, counting down.
GGTGACGCGCGAGATTTTCGCCGGCAAGAGCGAGAAACAGGGCGGCCACGGCTCGCTCGAATGGGCGGTGACCTGGTTCGGCGGCGACGGCTTCAT
>NZ_RZQA01000634.1:0-3817 GCF_004022915.1 Mesorhizobium sp. M7A.F.Ca.US.006.04.2.1 | reverse complement strand
GATTGAGACGGCGTGCCTGATGACAGCCGACGCACGCCTGCTCGCCGCGTTCGTGACCGAGCCTGCCGAAAACAATTTTCCGCGCCTGCCGGTACGGGCTGACGAAAACGTCTTCATCAGCGTCATGGGTTTTGCCAGCACAGAAGCGCATGCCCGCCACAAGGCCGCGCTTGCCGCCTCGCCGGCATGGCAGGATTTTTGGCGGGCCGCGCAACCCGGCCTGACCAAACCCACGGAGACCTTGCGGCTGTCGCCGACATCGCAATCACTGGTCGGGATCTATTCCTAAAGCGCGTCGACGCGCTTAGGAATAGATCCTTTTTTGTGCATGTCGTTCTCCCAAAACCGGGGCCACTTTTGGGCGACATGCATCAGACTTCAAATGCCTCGACGATGGTCTTGGCGACAAGGGCCGGGTCTTCCCAATGCGGGTTGTGGCCACAGCTCTCGGCCCGGACGAAGACGGCTCCGGCAAGAGCGGATTGCAACGCCTGCTGGTGCGCCTCGCCGAACAGCGGGTCGCAGGCGCCGGCAATGATCAGCGTCCGGGCCTGCACGGCCCGCGCCGCATCGCTCAGATCGGCGCGGCGGATTTCCTCGAGAATCGCGCGCCAGCGCGGCGCCGGCAATGCCGACGCGTCTCTCGCCAAGCCGGCGAGAAAGGCTGGAGGCACGTCGGGACTGCAGGCATGCCACCAGGCGTAGAACGGATCGGCCGGCGATATCGGGTCGCGCAGCGCCTCGACGCCCGCGACCAGCGGATGATCCGGCGCGAAATCGGGCTTTAGCGTGCCGGCCAGCACCACCAGCCCGCCAATCAGCTCCCTGTGTCGCCCTGCCAATGCGATGGCCACCATGGCGCCCAGCGAATGGCCGACGACAAGCGGCCGGTCGAGCCGCAAGCGTAGGATCAGCCCGGCAATATCGTCGGCGAAATCGGCTATGCCGCAGCCTTTGCCGGCCTGCGAGGCGCCGTGGCCGCGCAGATCCGGCATGATCAGACGGCGGCCGGCCAGATAGGGCGCCAGAAGCGAAAAGCTGCGGCTGGTGTCGGTGAAGCCGTGCACCAACAGCAGTGCCGGCTCGGCGCCTGTTATCTCGACATAGGCGATGTCGAGATTGCCGACAGTGACGAACTGCTTGCGGCCGGCCCAGCCGTCCTGGTTCGCGCAGGCATTCAGCACCGCCGCCCTCACAGGCCGAGCTTTTCCTTGACCGCGGCAAGGCCGGGTTGGCCGTCGAAGGTGGTGACACCGGCGAGCCAGGCATCGAGACGGCTCTTGTTGGCCGTGATTGCCTTCAGCGCGCCGTCCTCCGGCTTCATGCCGTCATTGATCAGATAACCCATGCCGACATTCTCGAAATCGATGTCGAAGGCGAGGTTTTTCAAGAACTGTGCGACGTTCGGGCATTGCTGCAGATAGCCCTTGCGCACCTGCGTCGTCACCGTCGCGGCGCCGAAATTCGGGCCGAAGAACTTGTCGCCGCCGGTCAGATATTTGAAGTCGTACATCGTGTTCATCGGGTGCGGCGCCCAGCCCTGGAAGACGATGAACTGCTTCTCCTTGATCTCGTAGCCGACCTCGGAAAGCATGCCGGCTTCGCTCGATTCGACCACCTGCCAGCCGTCCAGGCCAAAGGCGGGATCGGCGATAGCGTCCATCATCAACTGGTTTGAACCGGGCTCGATGCCGTACATTTTCTTGCCGAATTTGTCGGCGAATTTGTGCAGGTCGGAAATGTCCTTGACGCCGGCTTCCCAGACATAGGTCGGCACGGCGAATGTGTATTTGGCGCCTACGAGATTGACGCGCACATTCTCGACCGAGCCGTCCTTCTTGTAGGGCTCGTAATAGGTGACCATGGCCGGGTCCCAGTAGCCCAGGAACAGGTCGAGGTCCCTGTTCTTCATGCCCTCGTAGATGACGTTGATGCCGAGCACCTGGCTTTGCGGCTGATAGCCAAGCGCCTCCAACAGGACATTTGCGACTCCTGTGGTGAAGGCAAGGTCGTTCCAGCCGGGTTCGGCCATGCGGACCGTCTTGCACTCTTCGGCCTCGGCCGCCTGGGCCGCATGAGTGGCCAACATGAGGCCGGCAAGGCAGACGCCATTTGCAAGGATGCGCAACATTTCGGTTCTCCTCGTCCACAAAATTGACCAATCGGTCTTTTTATTGTCCCATGGGTCAATTCTTGATCTGAACGGACGAAGATGTCAACGTGGATTCGACATGCATGGACCGATGCCGTGAAACTCAAGCGTCTCAGTGAGATCCGCCGCAAGGAATTGCGGCAGGCGGCCTTCGCGGTGCTGGAGCGCGAGGGCATTGCCGGCGCGACCCTGGAAAAGGTGGCGGCGCAGGCCGGTGCCTCCAAGGGCATCGTGCTGCACTATTTCCGCAACAAGCAGGAATTGTTCGAGCACGCGATGCGTGAGGCAAACGCCGTCCTGTGCCAGGCGGTGATCGCGCGGCTTCGCCGGGCGCAGACACCGATGGAGCGCATGGATGCGGTGATCGAGGGCAATTTCGAGGAGCATCTGTTCCAGCCGCCTCTCTGCCATGCCTGGCTGTCGCTCTGCGCCGAGGTGCCGCGCGACGAGAAGATGGCTCGTATCCAGAGGGTGATCCATGCGCGCATGCGCTCGAACCTGTTGTCGGGCCTGCGCGGCCTCGCCTCGCCCGGAGATGCCGACGACATCGCGCTTGGCGTCACCGCGCTGATCGACGGGCTTTGGTTGCGGCTCGGCCTGCAGCCGGGCAGTGTGTCGCGCGAACAGGCTGTCCGCCAGGTCAAGAATTATGTCGCGGGACGGCTGGCTTTGGGGGAGCTTGCGACCGCCGGCGCTTAAACCAGCCTCGGCCGGCCTGCCGGGTGGCAGCGGTCGAAGTTCATACTGTGGGATAGGCTGACGGCTTGACCTTGGCCGCCACTATACGGTGCTCTCGACGACGCAGAAATCTCGGAGCATCCGATGAGACTTCACAACAAGCGCGCGCTGGTTACCGGCGGGTCGGACGGTATCGGCCTGGCGATCGCCGAGGCCTTTTCGCGCGAGGGCGCGGACGTCCTGATCGTCGGCCGTGACACCAAAAAGCTCGACGCCGCCCATAAGCAGCTCGGCGGCACTATCGAGACGCTGTCGGCCGATCTTGCCACATCGGCCGGCATTGCGGCCGTCGGCGAGCACGTCAAAGAATCCGGCAGGCCGCTCGATATTCTCGTCAACAATGCCGGGGTGGCTTTCCTGGTGCCGTTCGAGACCGTCAGCGAGGCGCAGTTCCAACAATCCTTCGCGCTCAATGTGACGGCGGTGTTCTTCCTCACGCAGGGTCTGCTGCCGCATCTGGCGGCCGGCGCGTCGGTGATCAACATCTCGTCCTATTTCGCCAACAAGATGATCCCGAAGCGGCCCTCGAGCCTCTATTCCCTGTCAAAGGGCGCGTTGAACTCGCTGACCAAATCGCTGGCCTTCGAACTCGGCCCGCGCAGCATCCGCGTCAACGCCATCGCGCCCGGCACTGTCGACACCGCCATGCGACGCAAGACCGTCGACAATTTGCCGGCCGAGGCAAAGGCCGAGCTGAAAGTCTATGTCGAGCGCAGCTATCCGCTTGGCAGAATCGGCCGCCCCGACGATCTGGCGGGCATCGCAGTGTACCTCGCTAGCGACGAGGCGGCCTGGACCAGCGGCGGGGTCTTCTCCGTCGACGGTGGTTATACTGCGGGCTGATCCGTCCGGGCGCCACGCCAAGCGCCGACATTTTCTGCGACGCCACTTTCTACAAATCCAAGTACGCCTACCGCCTCCAGGACC
>NZ_RZQA01000633.1:0-3828 GCF_004022915.1 Mesorhizobium sp. M7A.F.Ca.US.006.04.2.1 | reverse complement strand
CGCCGCTGACACCGCCGATCGGTCCTATGCCAGCCATCGCCATCGCACTGCGGTCCTGAAAAAAGCTGACCGAAGTGACCGCGATCGGCCATAGAGTCATTTCCTGGGCGGTTGAGAAAATGCAGCGCGTTGACAGGCCTGGCTGCAGGCTGGAAACCAGCCGTGTGTTGCGCTTGACGACGTGGCCGGCCAGCATGGTCTGGACCTGCTGGCCGGGTTTCAGCACCGCCATCGCCGTTGCCGGCGCCGGCGTGACCAGATCGGGATAGAGAACGTCGAGCACACTGCGGGAAAATCGCGAGCGCTCGGCATCGACCTTTAGCCGGGTGCGCGCGGCCAGGAAGGCTACGCCATCGAGCAGGCGCTCGACATATGGGTCCGGACACGGCACCGTATCGAGGGAAAGATTGCGCGCCACCGCCGGATGCATGTCTGCGAATTCCGATGCAAGAGCGCGGATATGGCTCAGTTCCTCCTCGTAATATTCGACGAAGACCCGATCCATCTCAGGCCTCCCCAATTTCGGTCCGCGCCAAACCGTTGTCGAGATTGATCGTGGTGCGCAGGCGCATGCGTTCGGGAGTCGGGGTCATGATCAGAACGGCGTCTATCTCGATCTTCAGGCCGACGGTGTTGTCGCCAAGCGTGACCGTTACCTTTGTTGCGCTTTCCTTCAGGCGGGGCTCGAAGGTCGCGAGCACCATGCGGATCTCACGTGCCAACACCTCGCGATCGAAGTCGCGCGACGAGCGGCCCGAGAAGGAGGGCACGCCGTAATTGACCACGCTGCGGCGGACCTCCGGGAAATCGGCAAGCGAAGGGGGATTGTCCGCAACCTGTTCATTTTCCAGGTCGGAAAGAAGCGGCGTCGCCTCGAAGCGCTCTGTGTTGAAGAGCGCCTCGATGTCACGCCGTACCGCTTCCCTGAGCACGCGCGCCGATACCACCACGCCACGGCTTTCGATTTCGACGCGGTGCTGGGTCTGAACGGCCAACCGATGCAGACGGCGTTTCTGATCCGGTGTCAGTACCACATCGGCGTCGATGGCACGCGTGCTGCCGGCAACGAGTGTGTCGAGACGGTCCGCGCCAAGCTCGTCGAGCAGGACATGGCGCAGCCCGTCTATTTCCGAGGTCAGGCCCGGCAGATCATTGACGAGACGATCCCAAAGCGACGGCTGGACGGCTTCGCTTTTCGCCCGCAAGCTGCCAGTGGTCTGCTGCATGCCCGCGCCGGGTCGCCGAACCTCACTTGCCGACATAGACATCCATTTCGGCTTCATCATTGCCGTCATAGACGAATTTGATCTTCTTGTAGGCGAAGCTGACCTCTTCCTGGATCAGGTCTTCCTCATCCTCGGCCTGCGACATGTCGTATTCCATGATCGAGGCGTCGGTGAGGGTAACGACCAGGTAATCCTTGGTCTCGCCATCGATGGTCCGGCGGGCCGAGAACACCACCTCATCAAGGGCCTTGTTTTCGAACAAAGCCTTTTTCAGATAGGGCGATGATTTGTCGTAGTGCTTGGTGAATTTGATCATGCCCATGGAGACGCGGCCACGGCGTGACAGCGAATTGGGATCATAAGGTGCGACCATCTTGTAGTCGACGCCATGGATTTCGATCTCGTCATCGTGGCCGTCGCGGGTGCTGGGGCCTTTGATATCGGGAACCTTCAGGAAGCCATCAATCTTCGTAGTCGGCATTGTGTTTCTCCACCGCTTTCAAAAAACCAGGTTGTCGTTGCTGCGATCAAGTCTTAACGGACGGTAGTTCCGAGACCAGTCGGAGCGACGCGTTGATGCCCTCCAGCTGGTAATGCGGGCGCAGATAGAAGCGGGCATTATAATAGCCCGGCCGCCCCTCCACGCTGTCCACCTGGACCTCGGCGGCGGCAAGCGGGCGCTTGGCGCGTGCCTTGTCGTCGGCAAAGGCCGGGTTGGCCAGCACGTATCGATTGATCCACTCGGTCAACCAGATCTGCATGTCGGCGCGCTCCTTGAACGAGCCGACCTTGTCGCGCGCGATCGCCTTGAGGTAGTGCGCAAAGCGCGAGACCGGGAACAGGTAGGGCAGGTTGGCGCTCAGCCGCTCGTTCGACTGTGCATCGGGGTCGACCAGCCGCCCCGCCCGCGTTTCGTCGTCCTGCAGCGAGTGTGCTCCGATGAAGGCCGCGAGATCGGTATTCTTCCGGTGCAGGATGGGCATCAGGCCAAGCTTGGCCAGTTCCGCCTCGCGCCGGTCGTCGATGGCGACTTCCGTGGGACATTTCATCGCGATCGAGCCATCATCGGTCGGGAAGCTATGCACCGGCAGGTTGAGCACCGTGCCACCATTCTCCACGCCGCGGATCTGCGTGCCCCAGCCGAAAAGCTTGTGACTGCGGTTGATGTTGACGCCCATCGGGAAGGCGGCGTTCATCCAGACATATTTGTTGTGATCGCCCTCCACCTCTTCCTCGAAGGTGAAACCCTTCACCGGAACGGTATCGGTGCCGTAGGGCAGCCGCGCCAGGACGCGGGGCATGGTCAGGCCGATGTAGCGAGCGTCCTCACTCTCGCGCAACGACTGCCACGAGGCATAGGCGGGGTTGGAGACGATCTGCTGCAGGTCTTGCGGGTTCGGCAGTTCCTGCCAGCTGTCCATGCGAAATAGGCGCGGCGAAGCGGCCGCGATAAACGGCGTATGCGCGGAAGCGCAGATGCCGGAGATGTTGCGCAGCAGGCCGACGTCACGTGGGTGATTGGAGAACTCGTAGGCGCCGATCACGCAGCCGATTGGTTCGCCGCCAAGCATCGAATACTCGTCTGTGTAGACTTTCTTGAAGATCGGGCTCTGGTCCCACATCTGACCTTCATAGTCTTCAAGCGTATCGGCCAGCTGCTCTTTGGAGATGTTCATCACCCGGATCTTCAGCTTCTGATCCGTCTCGGTGTTGTTGACGAGATACCACAGCCCTCGCCATGTGCCTTCCATCTCACGCACTTCCGGCGCGTGCAGGATTTCGTTGACCTGTGTCGTCAGCATCTTGTCAATGCCGGCGATCAGCGACTTGATCGATTTGATGGCATTGGAAGAGATGGTCGTGGTGTCGGAACGGGACTGCGCCGCGAGCGCGAGATTGCGCACGAGCTGTTGCAGCTTCTCGCTGTCGTCCTTCTTGACCTTGAAATCTTTTTCGAGGAGTCCGCTGAATTCATCGAGGTTTATGGCTTCGGCCTCCGCGGCGACTGAGGCGGTCTTTTGCTGTTCGGCCATGATCATTCCCCAACCTTGTCGTCGTCGGCCAGCGCCTGGCTGGCAATCTTGCCAAGAAGCGGTTCGTTGTTCAGAAGCTGCGCGATGCGCTTTTCAGCATCGACACGGCCATCCATGAAGCCGAGCAATTCCTCGAGTTGTCGACGCATCTTGAGGATCTCGGCCAGTTGCGGAACTTGCTCGGCAATCTTGTCGGGGGCGAAATCACCCATCTTGGAAAATGTAAGATCGAGCGCCAGTTCCTCGTCACGCTCCTGGCCCTCGGCCTGCGGCAGCGTGTTCTTCACCCGCGCTTTGACGCGGGGGCCGAGCGCCTCCATGAATTTTGGGAAGCGGTTCGCGTCGGTCTCGACAAAGGAGCGGTCCAGCACCGACTTTGACGCTTCCTTGGTTTGCGAAGCACCGGCAAGGTCGGCCATCACGCCCATGACAAACGGCAGTTCGATCGTCGTCGGGCTGCCGTAGGTTTCCACATCGTAGGCGATCTGCACCCGCGGCGCGCGATTTCGTTCGATGACCTTGGCTTTGCTTTCGGCTGGCATGTGTTGTTACCTTTCATCCTTCTGAGC
>NZ_RZQA01000632.1:0-3838 GCF_004022915.1 Mesorhizobium sp. M7A.F.Ca.US.006.04.2.1 | reverse complement strand
GCCGATATCGGCGGTGTAGCGCCATGAGCGTGCGCATTTTAACAGGCCGCGATCCTCGGCCTTCTCGACCACCACGGCGACACCCCTGACGTCGTCGATCGCGAAGGCACCAGCCGGTGCCTCGCCATGAGCGATGACCAGATCGCTGGTGATCGCCATCTCGGCCATGTCGACATCTGAAATCGCCGCTTCGAGCGCTGCATCGTTGATGGTGACGACCGGCACCGCTTCCAGCGACGATCCGATCACCTTCTGGGCCCGCGCGATCTCCAGCGCGCCGGTGACGACGCGCCGCACCTGCCGCACCTGGCGCCACTTTTCCGCCAACGCCTCGTTCTGCCAGTCCGCCGGGATTTGCGGGAACTGGTCGAGATGCACCGAGACCGCGTCGGGATGACGATCGAGCCAGGCCTCCTCCATGGTGAAGGGCAGCATCGGCGCCAGCCATTTCACCAGGCAATCGAAGAGATGGCGCACCACCTGCACAGAAGCCTTGCGCTTCAGGCTCGAGGGCGCGTCGCAGTAGAGCGCGTCCTTGCGGATGTCGAAATAGAACGCGGACAGCTCGACCACCATAAAATCGAGCAGCATGCGGGTGATGCGCTTGAATTCGAAGGCGTCGTAACCCGAGCGCACGACCTCATCGAGCTCGGCCAGCCGGTGCAGCATCAACCGCTCCAGTTCCGGCATCTTCTCCAGCGGCACCTCTTCGCCATCGTCATGGGCGAGCGTGCCGAGCATCCAGCGGATGGTGTTGCGCAGCTTGCGGTAGGCATCGATGTTGGTCTGCAGCACGTTCTTGCCGAGCCGCTGGTCCTCCCAGTAGTCGGTCGTCACCACCCACAGACGCAGGATATCGGCGCCCGACTGCTTGATGACGTCCTGCGGCACCACGGTGTTGCCGAGCGACTTCGACATCTTGCGGCCATCCTCGTCCATGGTGAAACCATGGGTGACGACAGTATCGTAAGGCGCCCTGCCCCTGGTGCCGCAGCTTTCCAGCAGCGAGGAATGGAACCAGCCGCGATGCTGGTCGGAGCCTTCGAGATAGACGTCGGCCGGCCATTTCAGGTCAGGGCGATCCTCCAGCGTGAAGGCATGCGTCGAGCCCGAATCGAACCAGACGTCGAGGATGTCCATCACCTGCTTCCATTTGGAGGCATCGTGATTGCCAAGGAAACGCTCCTTGGCGCCAGCGGCGAACCAGGCGTCGGCGCCCTCCTTCTCGAAGGCGTCCATGATGCGCTGGTTGACCGCTTCGTCCTTCAGCACATTGCCGTCGACATCGGCGAAGACGGCGATCGGCACGCCCCAGGCGCGCTGGCGCGACAGCACCCAGTCCGGGCGCTCCTCGATCATGGCGCGGATGCGGTTCTGGCCGGCGGCGGGCACGAAACGGGTGTCGTCGATGGCCTTGAGCGCCCGGCTGCGCAGCGTCGAGCCGTCGCCGAGGTCCTTGTCCATATAAACGAACCATTGCGGCGTGTTGCGGAAGATGATCGGTTTTTTGGACCGCCACGAATGCGGATAGCTGTGCTTCAGCCGGCCACGCGCGAACAGCGCGTTGCGCTTGATCAGCTCGTCGATGACGGCCTGGTTGGCGTTGCCCTTCTTGCCGTTGTCGTCGATGACGCGCGCCGGTCCACCCTCGCGGTCCGGTCCGAAACCCGGCGCGTCCTTGGTGAAGAAGCCGCCATCGTCAACGGTGAACGGGATGGCGGGATCGATGCCGCGTGCGCGCAGATCCACCGCCGCGTCCATCCAGGCGTCAAAGTCCTCGCGGCCGTGTCCGGGCGCGGTGTGGACGAAGCCGGTGCCGGCATCGTCGGTGACATGGTCACCGGCGAGCATCGGAACGGCAAATTCGTAGCCGCCGCCCAAGCCCTTGAGCGGATGTGAAAGCGTAAGGCTTCCAAGCTCTTGCGCCGAAACGCTGCGGAGACGATTCAAGGTGACCTTGGCCTTGGCCGAGGAGTCTTCGGCCAGTGCGTCGGCAAAGATCAGCTTTTCGCCCGGCTGCGGGCCGAACGCGTTCTCGGCTGCCGTGACCTCGTAGAGGCCATAATTTATACGCGGCGAATAGTTGACGGCGCGGTTGCCTGGGATCGTCCACGGCGTCGTCGTCCAGATGACGACGTGGGCCTGCAGCAGATCGAGGGCGCCCTCCGTCAGCTTGGTCTGGCCATCGTCAATGGGGCGGACAAGGCTGGCGACCGGAAACTTCACCCAGATCGTGTCGCTCTCATAGTCGTGGTATTCGATCTCAGCCTCGGCCAGCGCCGTGCGCTCGACCACGCTCCACATCACCGGCTTGGAGCCGCGATAGAGCTGGCCCGACATGGCGAACTTCAACAGCTCGCCGGCGATGCGCGACTCGGCATGGAAAGCCATCGTCGTATAGGGGTTCTTGAAGTCGCCGATGACGCCGAGGCGCTGGAACTCGGCCCCCTGCACCGTGATCCAACCCGCGGCGAATTCGCGGCATTCCTTGCGGAATTCGTTGACCGGCACCTCGTCCTTGTTCTTGCCCTTGGCGCGGTACTGCTCCTCGATCTTCCATTCGATCGGCAGGCCGTGACAGTCCCAGCCGGGCACATAGTTCGAGTCGTAACCGCGCATCTGGAACGAGCGGGTGATGACGTCCTTGAGGATCTTGTTCAGCGCATGGCCGATATGGATGTTGCCATTGGCGTAGGGCGGGCCGTCATGCAGCACGTATTTCGTGCGGCCGGCAGCGCTCTCGCGCAGCTTGCGGTAGAGATCCATGTCCTGCCAGCGCTTGACCAGCAGCGGCTCCTTCTCCGGCAAGCCGGCGCGCATCGGGAAGTCCGTCTGCGGCAAATAAAGCGTCTTGGAATAGTCGATCGTTTCAGTTGTGTCGGTCATTGGTCTGCCATGTGCATTGCCCGGCGGGCGTACAAGCTCGGGCGTGAACTATCATGTTATGAAAAAAGCGCGAGGGGCGCGCAGAAACTCCCGGCGGCTCCGGCGGCGCTCAGGCCACCCGGAACACCGGGCCTGTAATTCGTATCGCGATCGCGAAAAGGCGCGAAAAGCTGGTCATGGCTGGGCTTTTAGCCGAAGCCACGGCAGGAATAAAGCGTCTCTCGTTCGATTCACCTACATCGTGAAATCGAAGCGGTAGGTGGTCGACACGCCGACCGTGAACTGGTTGCGGTCGCCACGCTCCTTGACCAGGCTGGAATCGGCCGCCGGTCCCATCAGGCGCGAATATTCGCCAAACAGGCTGGCGGTCATCGGCTCGGTCACCTTCCAGGTTATGGCGCCGCCAAGGCCGGTCGATTTCAGCCCGCCACCGGGATGGTATTCGCTCAGGCCGGAGGCCACCGCTTCCTGCGCGTTGACGCCATAATAGGCGTCGAAATAGTTGCCAGAGGCGAAGGAAACACGCGGTCCTCCCGAAATCCTGACGGTCGGCGTCACGTCGTAAAAGGCATCGGCGGCGATGTCGGCGACAAAGCCGTTGTGGGCGCGAATGCCGTGGCGCAGCTCGGCGCGGGCGCGCAGCCAGTCCGTCGGATAGAATTCGAAGAAGCCGCCGACTTCGCCGCCCCAGCGCACCGGATCGAGGCCCTTCAGTTCATCGGCGTTGTCGTCGTCGCGGGAAAACAGGAACTTGCCGGTCAGGCCGGCGCGGACACCGCCATCGTCGACCAGCGCCAACGAGATGTTGTCGTTGCGCGAGACAAAGCGTGCCGCCGGTCCGGCCTTGCCCAATGAGATGATGGGTTGGGCGCTCAGCATGTATTTCCTGCCGCCCTCGAAATTGGGCGCGACCAGGCCGGTGGCGCCAACGGTCAGATACCAGTCGCCGGAC
>NZ_RZQA01000631.1:0-3840 GCF_004022915.1 Mesorhizobium sp. M7A.F.Ca.US.006.04.2.1 | reverse complement strand
GCTTGATCTTGTAGCGGATGACCTTCTTGTGGCCGTGCCGCCAGATAATTTTCTTCTTGATCACGATGCGGCAAGCCTGGTGGTGCCGGTGCCCTTGCCAATGCCTGGCCTCAGCCGGCTCCGGTGTCATGACCGCCATGGATCCCGCCAACACAGCGGCTCCTGTCAGGGTAAGGAAGAATTTCTTCATGCGAATGTAGCTCCTCTGCTCCGGTCCCTTCCTGATGCCGCTGGCGCAACCTCCCGCCACATCCGGCACTGTACTCAACCCAGAGACGCTATATCGTCGCCATGGCCTACGCCAGCCACAAGCTTGACACCGGTTAAATCTCCGTTTAATCAGCGCGCCAACACCGGGCCGCAATGCCCGGTGGTTTTCTTTATGTGCGCAAGATGCGTGGAAATCCAATTCTACTATCTTGTTTGAACTGACGTGTCCCGTGGGTTTTCCGCCGCGTTGCGTGGGAAAACCCTGTCAGGTCTCGAAAACGGAGGCCAGAGGAGGGCGCGTTTCCTTCACCCGGACCATGAGGTTCCGGGTGTGTTGTTTTGAAAAGGGAATGCGATGAGCAAGCGCGAATCCGCGAAGTACAAGATCGACCGCCGTCTCGGCGAAAACATCTGGGGCCGCCCGAAGTCCCCGGTCAACAAGCGTGAATACGGCCCCGGCCAGCATGGCCAGCGCCGCAAGGGCAAGCTTTCCGATTTCGGCCTGCAGCTGCGCGCCAAGCAGAAGCTGAAGGGGCACTATGGCGACGTTTCGGAAAAGCAGTTCCGCAAGGTTTATGAAGAGGCTGACCGCCGCAAGGGCGACACCTCGGAAAACCTGATCGGCCTGCTCGAGTCGCGTCTCGACGCGGTCGTCTACCGCGCCAAGTTCGTGCCGACCATTTTCGCCGCCCGTCAGTTCGTCAACCACGGTCACGTCAACGTCAACGGCAAGCGCGTCAACATCGGCTCGTACCGCTGCAAGCCGGGCGATGTCGTCGAAATCCGCGAAAAGTCCAAGCAGCTGGTCATCGTTCTGGAAGCGGTCGGTCTCGCCGAGCGCGACGTGCCGGACTACATCGAAGCCGATCACAACAAGATGGTCGCGACCTTCTCGCGCATCCCCGGCCTGGCGGACGTTCCGTTCGCCGTGCAGATGGAACCGAACCTGGTCGTCGAATTCTATTCGCGCTAAACGAGCGCGTTCTGCGACATCCTGCGAAGGCCGCCCGTCGAGGCGGCCTTTTCTTTGTCGGTCATGTCCGCTAATCCGGCGCTCTGGGCCATTGAAAGCGACATGCCATGAACATGCTTCCAGACATTGAAACGCTCGAACCGGTCGCCGACAGCGAAGGCGGTTTCCATCCGCTGTTCGCCGACGTGCCGTCCTCGGTCGAGTTCAACAAACTGCGCAAGCGGCTGCTGCGGCTGACCCGGCAGGCGATCGAGGATTTCTCGATGGTCAAGCCCGGCCAGCGCTGGCTCGTAGCGCTATCGGGCGGCAAGGATTCCTACGGCCTGCTCGCGGTGCTGCTCGACCTAAAATGGCGCGGGCTCTTGCCGGTCGATCTTCTGGCCTGCAATCTCGACCAGGGCCAGCCGAATTTCCCCAAACATATCCTGCCGGACTATCTCGACAGCAACGGCATTGCGCACCGGATCGAATATCAGGACACCTATTCCGTCGTCACCGACAAGCTGCCGGCGGGCAGCACCTATTGCTCGCTCTGCTCGCGTCTCAGGCGCGGCCATCTCTACCGCATTGCACGCGAGGAGGGGTGCTCGGCGCTGGTGCTCGGCCACCATCGCGAGGACATTCTCGAGACCTTCTTCATGAACCTCTTCCATGGCGGGCGTCTCGCCGCCATGCCGCCAAAACTGCTCAATGACGAAGGCGACGTCATGGTGCTGCGGCCATTGAGCTATTGCGCCGAGGTCGATCTGGAAAAATTCGCTGCCGCCATGCGATTCCCGATCATTCCCTGCGATCTCTGCGGCAGCCAGGAAGGTCTTCAGCGCAACGCCATGAAGGCGATGCTCGAGGACCTGGAAAAGCGCATGCCGGGCCGCAAGGATACGATGCTGCGCGCGCTGTCGAACAGCAGGCCATCGCATCTGCTCGACAGAAAGCTGTTCGATTTCGCTGCCCTCAACGAGACCCTCACCACAAGGCAAGCCGATGACATTTGACGACACCGCGATCGGCTGGCTGGCCGGCATTCTGGCCGAGGCGGCACTTGCCGAGATCATGCCGCGCTTTCGCCGGTTGGGCGATGGCGATGTCAGGCAGAAGACGTCGGCCGCCGACCTGGTGACCGAAGCCGACGTCAATGCCGAGCGGCTGATCACCGCGCGGCTGCGCGAGCGGTATCCCTCAGCGATGGTCGTCGGCGAGGAGGCCTGTTCCGACAATCCAGCGCTTTTAAACGGGTTGGGCGATGCCGATCTGGCCTTCGTCATCGACCCGGTCGACGGTACTTTCAATTTCGCCTCCGGCGTGCCGCTGTTCGGCGTCATGCTGGCGGTCGTGGTCAAGGGCGAGACTGTCGCCGGCATCATCCACGATCCCGTCGGCAAGGACTGGCTGATTGGCGCCAGGGGTGCCGGCAGCCATATCCGGCATGCGCACGGCAGCATCGAGAAGGTGCATGTAGCGGTACCCGCGCCGATCTCGGAGATGACCGGCTCTGTCTCCTGGCAATATATGGCCGAGCCGGAACGGACACGGCTGGCGCGCAACCAGACCAAGATCCTGTCGCAGTTCGCCTATCGCTGCGCCGCGCACGAATACCGCCTGCTGGCGAGCGGCCATGCCCACTTCGTCGTCTACAATAAGCTGATGCCGTGGGACCACCTGGCCGGCGTGCTGATCCATGCCGAGGCCGGCGGCCATGCGGCGCGCTTCGACGGCAGCGCCTATCTGCCCTCGCATCTCGGCGGCGGCCTGCTTGTCGCGCCAGACAAGGAAAGCTGGCACGAATTGCGCCGCGAGCTCTGGGCGCAGTAGGATCGATTGCTGCGTTAGCCGAAAGCAGTACAATCTCGCGCAAATCCGGAGGCTCTCGAATGAAACCTCGGTTTGCATTTGTCGCGGTGGCTCTTGCCGCCGGTCTGTTCGCCAGTTCCCTGGAAGCAAGGTCGCAAGAGCGCAGCTGTCGCAGTACCGATCCCGTCGACACGATAAAGGAGATGTCGGACGCGATCTATGCCTGCTGGAAGCCGCCACCCGGAACCGCGGGCATGTCCCTCACGCTGCGGTTCTCGCTTCGCCGCAACGGCACGCTGATCGGCAAACCTCGCGCCACATATTCCGATCTGGGAACCGATGCCCAGCGCAGCCGGGCCTTCGTGGCATCCATCCTCAGGGCACTCGATGACGCTCTGCCATTGCACTTTTCGGACAGCATGGGCGAAGCAATTGCGGGGCGCATGCTTGCCCCTCGGTTCACGGCAGCCCTTGAAGGTGCGTCCTAATGCAAGTCGGTGATGTGCCCTGAAACGGGCGGGTTCTGTGGCTGGAACATCTTGCCGCGCTCGGCGATGAAGATCATCAGCAGCGCGGCGACCGAGACGCTGCAGAAGCCGGCGGCCAGCGGCGTCACCGTGCCGTTGAAGGCCTGGCCGATCAGCGTGCCGAGAATGCCGCCGAGAAACGTCTGCATGAAACCGAGGATCGACGAAGCCGTGCCGGCCAGTTGGCCGAGCGGCTCCATGGCCAGCGCGTTGAAGTTCGCGCCGAGCGCACCGAATGGAAGCATGGCGCAGGCAAAGAAGGTGATGAACAGCCAGAGCGGCATCTTCATCTCCAGCGAAATCACCAGCCAGGCAAGGCTGATGACCAGGAACAGCAGC
>NZ_RZQA01000630.1:0-3848 GCF_004022915.1 Mesorhizobium sp. M7A.F.Ca.US.006.04.2.1 | reverse complement strand
CGTATGGCCAGCTCCATGCGCTGGCCGGGTCCAAGCAGCAAGGCATCGGGCGAAAAACGCTCAGGCACCGGATTGCCGTCGAGCGCCATGACAGTCGCCTTTGCACCGTCGACGTGAAAAGCGTAGATTCGCGTCACGTCGGTGATGGCGACGCGCAGCCGCGCCAGTCCGCCGGCCGGCGCATCATATTGCGGCTGGTCGAGCCAATTGGCGGTGCGCACCGTGCCGTAAGTTCCGGTTCTCGCGGCATCGCGCGGCCGGAACTGGTCGATGAACTGACCGTCGTCGCCGAGGCGCCAGTCGCGCAAATTGAGGACGATTTCGGCATCGAATTTCGGATCGTTGGGATTCTCGACCACGATCACGCCGGTCAGGCCATGGCCCATCTGCTCCAGCGTGTTGCAATGCGGGTGGTACCAGAAGGTGCCGGCATCGGGCGGCGTGAAGGCGTAGTCGAAATGATCGCCGGTGTAGACGTAGGGCTGGACCAGGAACGGCACGCCGTCCATCTTGTTTGGAACGCGAATACCGTGCCAGTGGATCGTCGTCGGATCGTCGATCGCGTTGACAAGGCGTGCAGCGAAGGGCTGGCCTTTTTTCATTCTGAGCACGGGCGGCATTCCGGCGTTGCCATAGGTCAGCACATCCCTGGTCTGGCCGATATCCATCAGCTTCGCCTGGATCTTTGCCGTCTGCAAAACCACCGGCTCAGGCGTGGCAGCGGCCCAGCCACCAAGCCGGCCCATGGCCGAAAGCCCGACCCCGCCTGCGCCGGCAATCGCTGCCGTTTTCAAAAGCCGGCGTCGGGTGAGTACGGTCATTTGACGCTCCAGCTGCAAAGACGGCTGCCCTGGGTTTATCGCAGCCTTGGATCGTAAGCGAGCATCCTGTGCCTAAACCGACTCCGCCACCGGCCTTAAGCAAAAGACGCTGGCGTGGACGGACAATCGACCACAATAAGCATCGCTGGCGGAGCGGCGCGCGACTATTTCGGCCGCGCCCCATAGGCGGCAAGGAATGCTTCGACCGAAGCATCGGCGTGCCGCTCGAGGTCCGCCTTCGAACGCGGGTTGCTTCCGGTGAACATGGCTTCGTTCATTGGGATCCAGAGAAGCATTCCGAAGAGATGGCTGGCCGCCAGACGGGGATCGCTGGTCTGCAACAGGCCTCGACTGGTAAGCTTTTGAAAGCATGATGCCACCGAGGCAAGCATGCGTTCAAAACCTTTTTCATACCAGCTCCGGCCAAGCTGCGGCATCCGATCCGCGTTGGCGATAATCAGACGCCGCAGCTTCAGCAGCTCTTCGTCCATCAGCGTCGTTGTCATGCGTCGGGCAAGCTGCTGTAGCCCACCCTCCATGAATTTCGCCTCGGAAAGCAGCATCGTCACGGACTCGACGACATCGTTGGTCTGGCTGGCGGTGGACTCGACGACTTCGCCGAAAAGCGTCTCCTTGTCCGTGAAATGCTTGTAGACAGTCTGCTTGGATGCGCCTGCTTTGGTGGCGATCTCTTCCATGCTGGTTCCATCATAGCCCTTGGCGATGAAGGCGGCCGTAGCCGCTTCAATGATTTCACGATCCTTGCGAGCCGACCTGGTCTCACCATCAATTTTCATAGCGCCTCTCAACCGGTACTAGACGGTACCGTTCCCGCATGGTAGCCATAGTTACAGTACTAGACTGGCTAGTACCCATCAACGGCAGCAAGGCTTAGACCGATGACCAAAATGATCTTCCTCAATCTACCGGTACGCGATCTGCAGGCGGCGACCAAGTTCTATCTCGCGATCGGGGGCACGCTGAACCCGCAGTTCTCGAGCGACCAGTCCAGCTCGATCATGTTCTCAGACTCGATCGGGGTCATGTTGCTGACGCACCAGCATTACAGCCAGTTCACAGCGCGCCCGATCGGCGACCCCAAGCGGGACAGCCAGATGTTGATCGCACTAACCGTCGACAGCAAGGACGAGGTCAATGTCGTAATCGAGAAGGGCGTGGCGGCAGGCGGTCGCGCCGATCCCAACCCGGCGCAGGATCTTGGTTTCATGTTCAACCGCCACATCGAAGATCCGGACGGCAACGTCTGGGAGCTGCTGTGGATGAACCCGTCGGCCATGCAATAGCCCACAGGAATCGAAGCGGGCCAGGATGACACTGGAGAAGCGATCGGCATTCGCCTGTCGCTTCCGTCAGGCGCGCCGGCATCGGCTATTCAGCCGCCTCGGCATAGTGTGCCGGCACGTAGTTGAGGATGGGGCCAAGCCAGCGCTCGGCCTCGGTCAACGGCATCGCCTTGCGGCGCGCATAATCCTCGACCTGGTCGCGTTCGACCTTGGCGACGCCGAAATAATAGCTTTCGGGATGCGCCAGATAGATCCCCGAGACGGATGAGCCCGGCCACATCGCATAGCTTTCGGTCAGTCTCACGCCGGCATTGCCTTCGCCATCGAGCAGCCGGAACAAAGTCGCCTTCTCCGTATGGTCGGGCTGAGCCGGATAGCCGGGCGCCGGTCGGATGCCGCGATAGGGTTCGCCGATCAGCTCGTCGGGCGCCAGCGCTTCATCTGACGCGTAGCCCCAGAATTCCTTGCGCACCTTCTCATGCATGCGCTCGGCAAAGGCTTCGGCGAAGCGGTCGGCCAGCGCCTTGACCATGATCGAGGAATAGTCGTCGTTGGCGCGTTCGAAGCGTTCGGCGATCGCCACCTCCTCGATGCCGGCGGTGACGATGAAGCCGCCGATGTAATCGGCCTTGCCGCACTCCGCCGGCGCGACGAAATCCGACAGGGCAACATTGGCCTTGCCGTCGCGCTTGGTCAGTTGCTGGCGCAAGGTGAAGAACGTCGCCAGTTCCTGCGACCGCTTCTCGTCCGTAAACAGCCTGATGTCGTCGCCGACGGCGTTGGCCGGCCAGAAGCCGATGACGCCGCGCGGCGCGAACCACTTTTCGGCAATGATCTTGTTCAGCATCGCCTGCGCATCCTCGAACAACTGGCGTGCGGCGGCACCTTGCGCCTCATCCTCCAATATCTTGGGATAGCGGCCCTTCAGCTCCCAGGTCTGGAAGAACGGCGTCCAATCGATGTAGCGCGCGAGCTCGGTCAGGTCCCAGTTCTCGAACACCTTCACGCCTGCGAAGGACGGCTTCGGCGGCTCATATTCAGACCAGTCTATCCGATGCGCATTGGCCCTCGCCTTGGCCAGCGGCAAACGCTGCTTGTCGGCTTCCGAGCGGGCATGCGCATCGGCGACCTTCTTGTATTCGGCGCGCACCGTATCGACAAAGCCATCCTTGCTCTCGTTGGACAGCAAGGATGAGACCACGCCGACCGCGCGGCTGGCGTCGGTGACATAGACCGTCTGCCCCTTGCTGTAACGCGGGTGGATCTTCACCGCCGTGTGCACGCGGCTGGTCGTCGCGCCGCCGATCAGCAGCGGAATGTCGAAGCCTTCACGCTCCATCTCGGCAGCCATGTGCGCCATCTCGTCCAGCGACGGCGTAATCAGGCCGGATAGGCCGATGATATCGACATTTTGCTCGCGCGCCGTCTGCAGGATCCTGGCCGCCGGCACCATGACGCCGAGATCGATGATCTCGTAATTGTTGCAGGCGAGAACCACGCCGACGATGTTCTTGCCGATGTCATGGACATCGCCCTTGACCGTCGCCATCAGGATTTTTCCGGCCGTTTTACGTTCGCCATTGTCGATGCCGTTGGCGGCGTTTGCCAGCTTCTCGGCTTCCATGTGCGGCAGCAGTCCAGCCACCGCCTGCTTCATCACCCGCGCCGACTTCACCACTTGCGGCAGGAACATCTTTCCCGCGCCGAACAGATCGCCGACGAC
>NZ_RZQA01000062.1:0-13389 GCF_004022915.1 Mesorhizobium sp. M7A.F.Ca.US.006.04.2.1 | reverse complement strand
AAATGAAACGGCCGGCCCGCTTCGGCTGACCGGGAAACGAGGGCCGGCAATCATCGCCTATCTGGCCCGGTGTCCGGGCATGGCGGCGACGCGGGAGAGGCTGGCTGACCTCCTATGGGGCGACAGCGACGCTGAACATTCGCGCAACAGCCTTCGGCAGGCCCTCAGTGTCCTGCGCCAGGATCTGGCGCGAGAGGGGGTGGATCTCATCCATTCCAGCGGTGAGTTGATCGCCCTGAGGCCAGAGCTGGTTCAAGTCGACGCGGAGAAGTTCGAAACGGGTCTCTCGGCCCGTTCCGCCCAGGAGCTGGCGAAGGCCTTGGCGAACTACACCGGGCCCTTCCTCGACGGGCTTTATTTGGGAAGCAATGCGTTCGATGACTGGATCACATCGGAACGCGACAGGCTGCTCGGCCGCGCGCTTGAGTCCTTCGAAAAACTGGCCCGTCTCGTCGACCCCGATGCCGGGCTGATCCTGGCCGATCGTATTCTGACCATGGAACCGACACGGGAAGAATCCTATCGGCTCAAGATGGAATTGCTGCTCGCATGTGGCCAACGCGACAGGGCAATCAGGACATACGAAGCCTGCAGAAGCATGCTGAAGAAGGAGTTCGGCGTCGAAGCCGGCCCTGAAACGCGGGCGCTTTGGCAATCTCTGTTGCTTGCCGCCGACGACGCTTCAAATGTGCAGTCGACAAATGGTGTTCCGTCCAGCCAGCGCCTTGGGCGTCCGTCCATCAGCGTTGCCGACTTCGTTAATCTGACCGGAAAGCAAGGCGACGACTTTTTCGCCAAGGGCCTTGTCCAGGACATCACGACAGCCCTCTCCGGAGTGGCCGACTATGTCGTGCTCGCCGCGCTTCCGTCCGAGAAGAGCGGCCCAGGCGAAGAAGCCAAGACACCAGGGATACTCCGGGCGCGATATATGCTCAGCGGCAGCGTCCAGAGATCCGGCAATGGGTTGAGGGTGAATGTCCAGCTCGTCGATGCCGCCGGCGGCCACCATGTCTGGGCCCAGAAGTTCGACGGCCACTCCGAGAACGCGCTCGAATTCCAGGACAGGATCGCACAGTCTGTTGTTCTTGCCGTGATCCTCGAACTTCAACTGACCAACTGGAAGGTTCGAGACAAAAGCCCGCCAGGGATCCCTGAAGTGCGCAGGCTGGTGAACGAAGCCCTCATGAAATATTTTGAGATGACTCGGGACTCACTTTTGGTCGGGATAGAGCTCGCCGAGAAGGCCTTTTCGATAGGTCCCGACAACGCCCGTGCAAAGCGGACGCTCTCAATCGTAATATCCATGGGCGTGGCGTTTGGTGCGCTGCCTCGGGAGCGTGGGGTGATCGAGCGTGCGGTCGAGCTTGCGGAAGCCGCAGTGCGGGCGGTACCGGACGATGAAATTGCCCGATGTATTCTGTCGTTCGCTCTCGAAAGTTGCGGTCGCATCGACGAGGCGATCGCCGAATGCCGCCACGCGATCAGCCTCAACCCAAGCTACCCGACTGGCCACGGCGATATTTCGATGCTCTTTGCGTTGCGCGGACAGGTCGACGAAGCGGTGCGTGAGGCCAACGAAGCAATCCGGCTCGGAACGCACGATGTCATTGACTTCTGGCGCCACCACGGCCTGGTTGTGGCGCTCTTCGCTGGCGGAGACAACCAGCGGGCGCTCGAAGCCGCCCGCAAAGTGGTCAGGACAAAGCCTGGCTTCGTTCGCGGCGCCCTTTATTGGGCCGCGACCGCGTCGGCCACCGGAAACAACGAAGAAGCGTCCCGGGCCATCCACCATTGCCTGTCACAACTTCCGCATCTCAATCTGAGCAACGTCTGCCCTGGCTTTGTGCCGCGCTATGTAAAGGATCATCATCATTCCCGGTTCCTTGAGATGCTGTCGAGGGCTGGCCTTCCCAGTTCCTAGCCACATCGTTGGCGCAGACACCGTCATACGAAGCTGGAGGGTTCCGTCCTCCGCCCAGGCATCGAAAGCAGACGACGCGTTGGCAATTCCGGCCAGGTCGACCTATACGCTACCCTGCGATTGAGGTATTCGACGCCCCACGCCGTGGCGCCGGCCAGTCATCCGCCGATTTGCGGCTTGGGCCTATCATGGCGCGTGATAGAGCCCGTACGACGCGATCCAACCTGTCGAAGTTATGAAGCATGAAAGATTATCAAAGGTTTAGGATAGCCATAGCGCCCATGATGGACTGGCCGGATACCTGAACATAATCAACTGGTTACGGAACATTGTGTGCAAAAAACGCACAAGAAAGTTCTGCTTCTCTTCTTTTTTCGTTCCTACGAGGGAGCCGCCGGTAGCCCTTTCGGACGCTCTTCTGCCGACGATATTGACCGCCCCAATGCGAATGTTCGCCGGTGTATTCGTAAACCTCATTGTCCGCAGCGCCGTTCAGTCTGCTTGGGTTTCCTAGAAGCTTTTCGAACTTTCTGTCTTGCGGCTCCCGACGAGATCCGGGCCCTTCTGGAGGAGGTCGGGGTGTCCGGATCCGCTGTGGTGCAACCTTGATCCAAGCATTTATGGGGGTTCGAGTCGGTAGAGCGCTACATCGTGAGACCCACTATCGAGGAAGCGTCGTTCATCTTTCGGCGACGTTCAGCATAGGGCAGCGAACTCGATTGATGCGCTATGATGGAATCCGACACTCCTCCCAGGCGGCGAAATTTGGATGAACACCGGCCTTTGACGCGACTCTCTCTTGCCGTAGGTTACGCGATTGCGGAATTGGGGAATTAACATGGCTTTCGGCGGCGCGAACGACAGAAATGATCTGCCGCGCCTTGCACGGATTGATCCGCCGCTGTTCGATCTTCTTTTCAGCGGCTGCAAGGTCGAACGCTACGCGGCGGGCCAGCATCTGTTCGTCCAGGAAGATCCAGCCGATCGTATCTACGGGGTGATGAGCGGAACGGTGGAGATCTCGATCTATTCGCCGGGAGGCCAGAAGTTGGTGGCTAATATCGAGCTTTCGCGCAGCTTGGTCGGAGAGATCGGCGCGCTCGACGGGCGCCCGCGAACCGCAACCGCCATCTGCCTCACCGATTGCGATCTGGCCTCGGTAAGCCGGACTCAACTCTTTGATCGCATTGAAAAAAATCCACCTCTGGCACGCGCCATGATTGAACTGTTGTGCGCACGGCTGCGTTGGGTCAGCGGCGAACTCGGGGATCAGGCTTTCTTTGGCATCGAGGCCAGACTGGCGAAGCGACTGGTCTTTTTAGCAGGCGTCATAGCGGATGGATCAGGCTGGATACCGATCTCCCAGTCCGAACTGGGGGAATTCCTGGGCGCCACGCGAGAGTCCGTCAATAAGACGCTCAACGACTGGCGCAACCGTTCGATCATCGCAATCAAGCGTGGTGGCCTGCGAATAAGGAACGCCGGTGCTCTTCGTCACATCGCCGAGTCGCACGACGGCGACTGATGTCGCCTATTCACAAGAGGCGAGCGCGAGTATCGGCGCTGCGAAATCAGATTGTGCAATGAAGACCGGCTCCGGGTAAACAAATCGTCCTCCCGGCGCGGTGACGAAGCAAGATCACCTGTTCCCAGGATGGATCGGGTTCTGCCAGTGCTGTCGCGCGACCTATTGTCGGGTCCTACTAAAGTCCATAGGAATGTCGCGACCCGCTTTGGGAAGCGGAGCGGTGGCGCTAACCACCGCCCCTATCTGGATCTCAGTTCCGGCAATCCGGGCCCAGAGGGTCGTACTCTCTTGGGCTGACCCCTATGCACTTGGAGTTCGAAGCGCCACCCGCGATCCCGATCGATCCTGTCTGGAAGCCGTACGCTTCTTCAGAAGCCATTGAATGTTGACCCTTGAACTCACCCGGGGTTTCGAAGTCACCATTGTCGGCACGAAGGCTGTGGACGAAGGTGGAGTCGATCGCGAACGAAGGTGTCGTGAAGACCAGAAATGCAGACGCAGTCATAACGAGCTTATACATGTTTCTCTCCCTTGGTTGTTGGCACCACAAAAATCTGTGATGAGAACGGAATTGGCTTAGTCTCAAAGGCCAACTTCCTCTTTGGATTTTGATCTTTGCTATTTTACTAGATCTATCCGCAAGAGAGGCTAAATTGCCTGTTCTGACGTCTGTTGTACGCCGAGCGGAGAATTTGTATGTGAAGGAATTCACAAGGGGTTCCTAATATGGCCGAGCGCTTTATTGGGCAAACTTCCCGCCTTTAGGCTGAAGGCAACGCCAATAGCTTCCATGGCCCGCGACAGTGACACTCTATGGTTCCGCGAGAGCGCCATTGCTGCAATTCGATCCCCAGGTAGGATTGGCACGCCACACAAGCTCTTGATGAGGACGATATTTGCCGAGTTGGATCGTCTAGCCGGAGGCCCAGCCCTCGCGCCGCGGATCTACAGAGAACGAAGCGGCCCACGGGGTACGTTCGATCATCGACGAAGCTCACCAAACGAAGCTCACCACTTGCGAAATCCATCCACACGGCCGGCACCTGCTAGGTCGCACGCTATGGATGTCTCTAAAGTGGGGGCGTGAGGCGTCTCCAAGGTTCTCTGGGCATCAGATTTGGAGAAGCGTATATTCACCTTCGGACTTCTGTACGCGAACCAACTCGCGATTGGGCTAAGGAGAATGATCATGGGCGGAACGGGACCCTATGGTTTCAAGAAAAAAGCCTGTGCAGCTCTCGTGATATTGTTGACGCTATGTATGAAATTTGGATTCGCCGAGGATTTAAATTCAATTCGTATCAAGAAGTCGACGGTTACCTGTCCTGATAGGAACTTTGTGTCTAGTAATCACCGACGAAACGTCGGTATAGACGATTATGATTGCATGCAACCACCGACAGATTTACGAGTTACGGGGGATGGCAACTACATAGCGTTTGTACGTGCAAACAGGATTTCCGTAATTTCTTCGAGCGGCGAGCCGGTTTTAAATGAACCCGAGGTGAGTTGGTCCCCGCGCTGGGACTCTCAGGCCCACAAGCTGAGTTACCTACTCGTAGATAAAGATATGAACGTATATATCATTTATGTCGACATAGTCGGTTTGAATGCGTCTATATATGATCGGAAATACATCGGAAATTACTTTGGAGATCTAAATATCTCGCCTGACGGAAAGAGATTGCTATTTTCCGGAGCAAAATTAGCCACGGCCATAGACAAAGATATCAGGAGAAGGAATGCGAGCAACTCCTGCGGGTGTAGTCCTCAATGCTCGCAAGCGCACGCCATCTACAGCCTTCAATCGGATCAAGATTGCGGTCCAAGCACTGAGCCCAAGCCCATTGTAGTAAACGCAGTTCAATTCAAGGCGGACGGTGGCGGTTACGTATCAGAAAATTCGCAGGATCGTATCTTTACGCAAGTGCTCGAATCGGACGCTCTGGTTCAGCTTACTGGTGATACGCCAAATGGTAAGGCAGGTCTGAATGAAGACTCGGAGCCGGCCTGGTCTCCTGATGGGGGCCGCGTTGCGTTTATTCGTGAATACCCGAGTGAACTAAGATATCGCAGCGAAATCTGGATCACCTCGGCAAACGATGGAAAGGGTGGCTCTGCAATGCGCTTGACGCGCGGTTCGGCGGACAGGCGTTCCCCGGCATGGAGTAACGATGGAAAAAGCATAGCCTATCTATCAGCCGCCGAACGCCACGGTCCATACGCTGTCAAACGATTAGCTATAGTATCTGTCACCACTCGAAGAGAAATAATCCTCACGCACGGTTCTCGACAGAACGTACTGGCATTTCGCTTCTCGTACGACGGAAATTTTTTATACTATCTCTACGCAAGGTCGGGTGGTCAGTACCTCGCGCGTGTCTCACTTAAGACCTACAATTCTGAGGACGTGTTAAGCGGCGATCTCTTCATTACGAGTTTCGATGTGAATCATGACAACCAGCCTGTCGCGGTGATGAGCGCACTTAACACAGCCTCCGAAGTCTACGTTGTTCCATCTGCTGGAAAATTCGGTTCCGTTACAAATTTCTATGGAGCTTACCTAGATGGGATTAACGTGGCATCGAAGACTCACATGTCGGCGCGAGCTGCAGACGGGACAGCATTCGACATGTTCGTCACGAAGCCCGCGGATTTTGATCCGAAGCGGAAGTATCCGGCTATACTGAATATCCATGGGGGGCCTCAGGACGAGCAATTTCACTTCGGCTTTGATATCGTATCACAGCTCTATGCTGCGAGCGGCTTTATAGTGATCGAACCGAATCCGCCTGGTTCCCTCGGGCAACAACAGGTGGTTGTGTCTCGTATCTTCCGCAACTGGGGTTGCACCGCCAAACCTGCCGTTCTCTCTGCTCTTGATCAAGTGATAGCGCAAGGTCAAGTCGATCCGAAAAAGTTGTTCGTTACCGGCTATTCCTATGGAGGCTATATGACGAACTGCGTCATCGGGCGGGCGCCGACGAAGTTTCGCGCGGCAGCATCGGGGGCGGGCGGCAGTTTTGTCGCCGCCGATTTCGGGCCCGACATGTGGTTGAAATGGTATGTGTGGGAACTGGGGTCGCCTTGGCGCCATCGTCAATTCTACGATGCGGTTTCTCCAATTCACTTCGTGAACAGAGTGCGGACGCCAACAATATTTCTTAGTGGAGATGCGGATTGGAACGTCCCTATATACAACTCTGAGCTTATGTATCAGGCGCTTAAGCTGAACGGGATTGAAAGTCGACTGGTTGTATTTCCGGGTCAAAATCATACGAATTGGAGTACGGAACGGAGCCAGTATTACCATTCAACGGTGTTGGAATGGTTCAAGAAATACCGCTGATGCAAAGCTATTGTGCCGTGTCCCGACGCGATGGCGTATCGGTTATTCATGGCTGTCGGTGTTAGAATGAGAGCCAAATCAACCTTACGGCATAGCCACCAAGTCGAGATGAGGTGGGCAAAAGGAAAGGGGCGCGGCGGCGTCTATGCGCGCGAAGAGATCAAGAAAGGATCAGTTATTGAGGTGGTTCCTGTCATTATAATTCCGGTGGCAGAGGTACATGCCTGGAATTCTAACTTTGGATTATTTGACTACGTATTTAACTGGGAAGACGGAATAATGGCTATTGCTCTCGGATATGGGTCTCTTTACAACCATAGCTTTCTTCCGAATGCGAAATTCAGTATCGGGACGGAGCTCACTATTACATTCAGCGCTATTCGTCGTATTTGTGCCGGCGCTGAAATAACCATCAATTACAACGGGCCACCTCGTAGTCGCGCTGCAATGGATTTCACCGTTCTGGAATAAAACGGCAAAAAGGGAACCTTGATGCCGTGAGAGCGAAGTCCGTTACGGAACTCGATTGAAACGGTGTCGGGCCGTCGTCTGTTGCAAATGCTCCGGGATGGACTGTTTCCCAAGCTGAAACGCCAGAGGCACATTGTTCGAAAATGGCCAAGGCGCGGCTATATTGTCAGCGATATTCCGGAATCGCGGATCGGACCACAACATCGCCATTTGGCTCTGTGGCAAACGCCGGATCACATTTTGCGCCGCCAACTCAAGAAAGTCGTATCCAAGAGCCTGTCCTATAGCGAGATCGCAATCTCGCAGGCGTAAGATTGTTTTTTGTACGGCCAAAGCGATGTCGCCAATAAGCATTGCCTTGCTGCTTTTTCTGTCGAGCTTGGACCACAATGGGCCCCTATAGATCCAATCTGCTATCAGAGAAAGGCAGTTCGGCAGAGATACGTAAAAGCCGCCCACACCCACGTAATGTTCGAGCGTGATGACCTTATGCGTGAAGTTGGCTGGAAGAAACAGTGTGTCGTTGGGACCGACAATGCACCAACGCGCGCTCGGCATGGAAAGCCAAACCTTCATGTCGAACTGCGGACTCGTTGTCAGAAGCAAGCGCTCCACGTCCTGAAGGCCAGCTGCCAAGCCGGCGTACGTATCCCAGAAGATCCAGAGCTTCCTTCCCTCTAGGCAAAAGTTGCTGCTGTCAGGATCATCCGAATGAGAGTCTGTAACCATGCCTTCGGCACTGATGACGAAGCTAAACATCTCCTGGCTTCTTGCCTTGTCTGAAGCCTTGAGCAGCAAATTAAAACTGCTGAGCCTCGAAGGATCGATAAGCTCCTCCATAAATGTATTCCGGATGTATAAATCCGATATACCGAAGACTTCAGTCTGCTTTTGCCACAATTCAGCAATTTCGCATGGCCGAAGTTGCACCCTGCGCCCTTCGGCGCGCATCACAACGGAGTAGGTCGCCTCATCGCTGCTCTCGGCCATTCGTTTAACAATGCAGTGGGCGGCATCACGCAAGCCGAGCACATCGAGAGGAGACCTCACGGGTGAGGGATGGCCCACTAAAACCGCCGGTTCCCGGTTTGCCATCGCCTCGAACAGACGCTCTCTGGAATACTCTTGAGGCGGCACATACCGCGCCATCATGCGATCATAATCTATCCGGGACAGATCTATGCTGGGATCAAACGAGCCCGCCTTCGAGACGCTTTCCCACAACGCTTCTTGGTTCCCATCCCACACATTAATTCCCCGAAACGCCGCTGCGGAGCGCAGCGAGTGCATTAAGACACAAGTTCGTCGCCGGTGCCTGGATCACGCCTGTCCTGCGGCCGGGTAGGATTGCCGCCTTTTCCTTTACCCTTGCCGCCCTTGCCTTTACCCTTGCCGCGCTCGCCTTTGCCCTTGCTGCCCTTGCCTGCTAGCCGAACAGCCTCGGATGTGAGCGTGAGATCGAGGTTGCCACTTAACATCAACTCAAGGTCATGCAAGCGTGAGCTCATGGAGATGATTTGCTGCGCCTGTTTGCTGAGCAAGCTGCCCAGTCGATTGACTTCCGCAGTTACGCTCTCAATCGTTTTACCCTTACCGCCAGCCATCGCTTTCCTCCACCGAGATCTGATCAATACTTCCCCTGGTTTCGACATAGAATGAATAGCGCACTCTTAGTTGCGTCGATGCCGCGATAGAATACCAGTTGGCGCTTAATTCACCTCATGCATCCGGGAACCGCGGCCCATATCGCAACACGAGCATCAATACCGACCAACCGTAGCACCGGTAACACAGATGGATCAATCTTACAAAAGTGGACGAAGGCCGCCGCACGGCATTGAACTCGGATATCGACGTTTTCGGGATGGCGTTCGTTCTGATTGTATGGGCCGCGTTCACTCGGAGAATGCAGCGATGTTTAATGTCGCCGACAAGCCGCGACCGCGGCTGTTTTGGCCATTTTGCTAAGATCGAGGGGCTTGCGGGCGCTCTCGCAATGGTGACCATCGACGGCAAGACTCGCGCGGCAGCCACGATCGTTCCGAGGAGGTGCCGCGTTGCACCTTGGTGTCGGCCTTCGCCATGCGCGAGCGCGGCCGAGGGAAGCTGCCAACAGGAAACGATCCCGCTTTTTTGGATCGGCTTCCTGCCCCGTGTGGTTTGTATAGCGCTCTGATGATGATCGACACGTCATTGCCTGCCGACGCAACCCGAAGTCATTAGCCATCGAGAACTGTCTCCTCCGAGTCTCGACGCCACCTCCAACGAGGACCAATGCCGACAACGCAAATCCCATCGTCGATGATTTGAGTTGGCATGTATCCAAACGTTGAGCTAGCTTTCTGTCTCATGTTACGCGAGGTTTGACGACTTTACGAAATGGTAAGCGTTCCTCTCAATCAGCGTCGTGTCATCTCGATTGTCCACGTCGACATCGTTAACTCGACATCCTTCATAGAGGAGCGGGACCCCGAGCGAATTCGTGAGATCCTGCAGGCCTATTTTCGACGTTGCGATGCGCTCGTTGAAGGTTTTGGGGGAACGATAGGTCACCATACGGGCGATGGGTTTCAGGCTTTTTTTGGCTACCCCTCCGCATCCGAAGATTCGGCATTCATGGCTTTAAGTGCAGCAGTAGCGTTGCGGGAGATGCTGGAATCTTTGAGTTCCGTCGATCGATTCACTTGCAGACTGGGGGTCGCGACCGGGAAAGTGATAGTCGACGCCCCTTCCGACGGCGAGGGAAAGAAGGGTCTGATGGCGTTCGGCGCAACGGCTCACATGGCGGCTCGCCTCGAACAAGCCGGTCTTCCAGGCCAGATTCTCGTGGACGATTCGACAATGCGACTTTGCTCCTCGAAGTTCTCCTTTCGGTCGTCCGGGACGCTCAGTTTGAAGGGGTTCTCCCAGAGTTACACGGTCTGGGAAGCGCAACATCCACTTCCACATGCTTCACGCTTTGTTCCGCTGCATCTCAGCCCGTATGTCGGGCGAACCGAAGAGCTTAATCTGCTTAAAAGCCGCTTGAAGGCGGTCAGCGACGGCCACGGACAAGTGGTAACGATCGTCGGGGAGCCGGGCATTGGAAAATCTCGACTTGTCCATGAATTTGTCAGGGATCTGCCTAAATTGACGGTTGTAACCTTGAAATTTCAATGTGATAGCCAATATATTTCTACGCCGTTACATCCTTGGATCCATAGTGTAGAGCGTCTGGCGGGCATTGAGTACGCCGACGATTTTTCAGTTCGCGCAACGAAGCTACAAGCCTATTTGCGCAAGGTCCTCCTATTTGAGGACTCACTTGCAGAATATGTCTGCGAGTTAATTGGAGGGAGCCAAAGTTCTGTAGGTGACCGTCCGTCATCACAACGGCTAGCAGAGCTCCAATCACAGTTAATCCATATAATTCTGCAGGCGGCGAGCGCTTATGCATTGGTGCTTATTGTGGAAGATATCCAGTGGAGCGACGAATCAACGCTGGAAACCATCCAAAAACTAATTGATCTTATAGAAACTGAAAGAGTTTTTGTATTGTTGACAAGCAGACCGACGGTCAACCCGTTGCGTAGCGTGTCGATGACGCTCCTCTCCCTTACGCGCCTGGACTCGGAATCGACACGATATCTGATCTCAGAGTTGAGCAATCGCGGATCAGGGATATCAGATGCCATGCTAGAGCGGATTCAACGAGTCAGCAGCGGCAATCCGCTGTTTGTCGAGCAGTTGACGGAGCATTGTGTCGCTACAAGCGATTTGCGCGAGGTCCAGACACAAGGGAACGGAGCGTTGCCGATCCCAAACCCGCTCCATGGAATATTGATGGGGCGATTTGATACTTCGGGAGATTGCAAATCCGTCGCTCAGCTTGCATCAGTCCTGGGCGACCGCTTCAGCGAAAACATTCTCTCCGCAATCATGGGGGTCGAACTCGACTATGTGAAACGTCAGATCGAAACGCTGATTGAGCTGAGAATATTTCGCAGGGTGCGCAGCGAGGGGTTATATTCCTACGAGTTCTGCCACGCTCTTGTGCGCGACGCCATATATTCGAGCCTGCTCAAATCGGACTCGCAGCAAATGCATCGAACCATTGCAGAGCATTTGGTGATGCATTGGGATGGCATCGTTCCCGATGAAATAGTCGCCCACCACTATGAATGTGCCCACGACACCGTGAATGCCCTGCGCAAGTGGCTCTCGGCGGGCCGCCGAGCCTTACGGACTGGCGCCACTAGCGAGGCATCGGCGCTGCTCAGAAGAGCGCTTTCGCTGGCTGAGCAATCGCCCAACGAAGAGCCAATCCTGACCGATCTGCAGCTTATCTACTTATCGTACGGCGTCGCACTGAACGCGTCTCAAGGAATTGCAGCGAACCCACTTGCCTACATGGTGCGAGCTGAAGAGGTCAGCACGCGCCTTGGAAATGACAATGAAACGTTTGAAGCGCTTACTTGGCAGTTTGGTTTGCATTTCAATGCTGGCAACATCGTCCAATCGATCCGGCCGTCTGAAAAGATGAAAATATTGGCGGCAAAGGTCAATGATCAGATTGCAATGGCCAGTGCATGTCAGGGAATGGGAATGGCCGAATTCATGTTAGGTAACTTTCAAAACGCCCGAACCGAATTCGATCTGGCCTTGACAGTTGCGGCTGGCATGAAATCCGGCGTGCACTGCTTTCCCAGTATGACGCTTAGCTATCTTGCATGGACACTCCTGCTATTGGGCTTCGACAAGATGGCCACCGATAGTGCCGAGAACGCAGTTTTAAGCGCGCGAACCGAATCCTCCCACGCCCTGGCGACGGCTCTCAGCAACTGTTGCTATGTGTTCCAGTGCATGGGCCGAAGTGACAAGATATACGAACTGAATTCTGAGCTCGTCGAACACACACGGAAGTATGGAGAGCACATCTATCTGAGTCGCGCGAACATAATGCGAAACTGGGCGGACGCGACGAGCGGCAACGTCATTGGCGCGCTCGACGAGATGTCTAGCAACATTCAATTTTTAGTGCAGTCAAAGGAAGAGATTGAAACAACGTTCCTATATTCTTTACTAGCGCAGGCTCAGCTTAAGTTCGGAAATTACGACGACGCCAAGCGAAATCTCCATATCGCGTTGACCATCTCCGAGAAAAACCATGAAAGATTTTACCTAGCTGAAATCTACAGGCTGATGTTTGAGGCAGAGATCATGAAATCGTCCGACGTGGGCCGGGACGCGGGACTTCACTACCTGCAGCGCGCCAAAGAAACGGCATTGTCGCAGGGCGCTCGTTGGTGGCTCGCGAAAGAACATATGGATTGGGTCGCCTGAACCACCGGCTGGCGTCTGCGGGAAGCGGCGATTGCATTGTCGCTCCTTGCCGACAACACCGTTTCATATTGACGTAAATGCCGCGCGTGCAAGTGC
This sequence comes from Mesorhizobium sp. M7A.F.Ca.US.006.04.2.1, assembly GCF_004022915.1. Classification (NCBI taxonomy): domain Bacteria; kingdom Pseudomonadati; phylum Pseudomonadota; class Alphaproteobacteria; order Hyphomicrobiales; family Phyllobacteriaceae; genus Mesorhizobium; species Mesorhizobium sp. M7A.F.Ca.US.006.04.2.1. The sequence continues at coordinate 702 of NZ_RZQA01000062.1, read as the reverse complement.
CGCCGAAGAAGGCGAAGGCCGGTCGTGGACCTCGCCGCGGCCGGCCGATGCACATCAGTAAAGTTTGTCGCGCCATCACGATCGCCCGGGTTGCGAACTGGAAGTCGTCAAAGGTGCGGGCCGAGCTCCACAGAGCTCCGTCAAGAGGCTATCAAGGCCTCTCCGAGCTGGATATCCCTTCCATGACAAGGACATTCTCGTCACCGCCTGCGGCCGCAGCGCTCGTGACCTTGCCCCTCTGATCTAGTCCGGGTTGAAGTTGGTTCTGGCCCATCGAGAGGACCAGGACATGAAACGTAGCCGCTTCTCTGAAGAGCAGATCATCGGAATTTTGAAGGAACATGAGGCCGGGGTATCGGTTGCCGATCTGTGCCGCAAGCACGGGGTCAGCGACGCCTCGATCTACAACTGGAAGGCCCGCTTCGGCGGGATGGATGTCTCCGAGGCTCGGCGACTGAAGGCGCTGGAGGCCGAGAACGCGCGGCTGAAGCGGCTTCTGGCCGACGCCATGCTCGACAATGCCGCGTTGAGGTGACGCCCGCGGCCAAGCGGAAAGCTGTCGCTCGCCTGAAGGAAGGCTTCGGGATGAGCGAACGGCGGGCGTGTAAAGCCATCGGCTGTTGCCGCATGACGGTTCGCTACGAGACCAGCAGGCCGGACGACCGCGAGGTTCGCGAGCGGATGAAGGCGATCGCGCAGGAG